>CAZWCO010000008.1:0-15556 GCA_964632665.1 uncultured Lachnospiraceae bacterium
CCTATGATGATAAAGTCAACTCCTGAGGGGGCAAGAGACTATCTTGTTCCGTCAAGAATTCATAACGGAAAGTTTTATGCGCTTCCTCAATCACCGCAGATGTACAAGCAGCTTTTGATGATATCGGGATTTGACAGATATATCCAGCTTGCACGTTGCTTCCGTGACGAAGACCTTCGTGCAGACCGTCAGCCTGAGTTTACTCAAATAGACCTTGAAATGTCCTTTGTAGATGTAGAGGACGTACTTGAAATGGTAGAAGGCTTTGTAAAGCGCATTTTTAGTGATGTTCTTGAGATTGATATTCCTCTTCCTCTTCCAAGAATGACATATAAAGAGGCAATGGAAAGATACGGCTCGGACAAGCCTGATACAAGATACGGTCTGGAAATAACAGACCTTTCTGATATAGTAAAGGACTGTGGCTTTGGCGTGTTTACTGGTGCAATAGAGGACGGTGGCTCTGTTCGTGCAATTGTTGCAAAAAATGCGGCAGAAACCCTTACAAGAAAGGAAATAGATAAGCTCACAGAATACGTAAAGGGTATCGGTGCAAAGGGTCTTGCTTATATAAGATGGGTTGAAGATGCTCCAAACTGTTCATTTGCAAAGTTCATGACAGAGGATGAGATAAACGGAATTTTAAGCCGCACAGGCGCAGAAAAAGGCGATGTAGTGTTTATTGTTGCAGACAAAAAAGCACTTCAAATCCTTGGCTCACTCCGTCAGACAGTTGCAAAGAAGCTTGATATAATCCCCGCAGGATACAACTTCCTCTGGATTACTGAGTTCCCGTTCTTTGAATACGATGACGAAACAAATACATGGGTTGCAATGCACCATCCGTTTACAATGCCTATGGACGAGTGTATACAGTACCTTGACACAGAGCCGGGCAAGGTAACAGCAAAGGCGTACGACCTTGTATTAAACGGCGTTGAGCTTTCTTCAGGCTCTATAAGAATAACAGACTCTGCACTTCAGCAGAAGATGTTTGAGCTCCTTGGTATGACACAGGAAGAAATAGACGCAAAGTTTGGATTCCTTGTTGATGCATACAAGTACGGCGCAGCACCTCACGGTGGCATGGGCATAGGCCTTGACAGAATTGCCATGATTATGTGTGAATGTGACAGCCTTCGTGACGTTCTTGCATTTCCAAAGGTGCAAAATGCATCAGAGCTTATGAGTGACGCTCCGGGCATAGTTGACAGCGTTCAGCTTAAAGAGCTTGGAATAGAAATAATAAATGAAGACTAACAGTACAAAAAGCGGTAATGTTCCCGATTACCGCTTTTTTTCGGAAGAAAAAATAAAAGATAACTTAAACACAGGATTTATCGGGAAAAATCTTGTCCTTTGTGAAATCACAGGCTCAACAAACACCCTTGCAAAGGAAAATTCCTTTATGCCCCATGGAACTGTCTTTGTTGCAAACGAGCAGACTGCAGGAAGAGGACGACTTGGAAGAAGCTGGAATTCGGGCAGGGACGGAATATGGTTCTCTATTTTGTTAAAACCGAGTATGCCTCTTGAGCATGTACAGCGTATTACTCTCGTCATGGCGCTTGCCCTTAAAAGAGTGATTGAAAACACAGGTATCAAGTGGCCCAATGACATTGTTTTAAACTCAAAAAAAGTCTGCGGCATACTTACAGAAGCGCAAACAGAGGGAACAGAGCTAAAGAATGTTATTGTGGGGATTGGAGTTAATGTCAACACAGAAGAATTTCCGGAGGATTTAAAAAGCATAGCAACATCTATTTACCTTGAAACAGGAGAGAAACAATCAAAATCACTTCTTCTTGCAAGGCTTCTTAATGAGATTGAGGTATGCTATAATCTGTTTACAGAAAAAGGCTTTTCTGCTTGCTTTCAGGAATACAGGGAAGCATGCGTTACAATAAATCGTACAGTAAAAATCTGTGAGGATAATAAAGAATACACCGCCAAGGCAATAGATATTACAGAGAACGGAGAGCTCCTTATAAAACATGGAGAAAACACAAAAACTATCTCCTTTGGCGAGGTGTCTGTTCGTGGTATTTTCGGATATATATAAATCAGCTTAATTTGGTTATTATGCTAATGTACCAAAATTAAGCTGATTTTATTGTATTATGTTGACTTTTTCTTAATTTGTGGTAAAATTAATATGGGTATATGTAATCAAATTTTGAAAGGGACTTTATAATGAACAAAACCGATACCACAATACTTGATGTGGAACAAGGCTCACTTGCAGAGCGTGCCGGAATTATCGGCGGAGATGTGCTTCTTTCGGTAAACGGTCATGAAATTCATGATATACTTGAATATAAGTTTCTTACGGCAGAGTATGAGGTTTGTCTTTTAATAGAAAAACAGGACGGCACCGTAGAAGAAATTACAATAGAAAACGATTATGAAGACATAGGTCTTATATTTAAAGAGGACCTGTTATCTGCGCCTGAAAGCTGCCGCAATAAATGCATATTCTGCTTTATTGACCAGCTACCAAAGGGCATGCGTGAAACTGTGTATTTTAAGGATGACGATACACGCCTTTCGTTCCTTCAGGGAAATTACGTAACCCTTACAAATATAGATGATGAAGCGCTTGACAGGCTGATAGCCTTAAGAGTTTCACCCATAAACATTTCTGTTCATACCACAAACCCGGAGCTTCGTGAGTTTATGCTCTGCAACCGGTTTGCCGGAAATGTATTTGAACGTATGAAAAAGCTTGCAGAAAACGGAATATCCATGAACTGTCAGATTGTTCTTTGCCCCGGTATAAATGACAAAGAGGAGCTTGACAGGTCACTTCGGGATATGGCAAGTATAGGCGACTATGTACAAAGTATATCTGTTGTTCCTGTTGGTCTTACGGCTTACCGCGAGGGACTTTTTGAGCTTTCAACATACGACCATGAGGGCTCGCTTCTGGTTATAAAACAGGTAGAGGCACTTCAAAAGGAGTTTTTACAAAAGCTTGGAACAAGGCTTGTATATCTTTCCGATGAGTTTTATATAAATGCAGGTGTTAAAATTCCGTGCGCTGAAGATTATGAGGGCTTTCCCCAGATAGAAAACGGAGTTGGACTTGTTGCAAGCATGGACGAGGAAATTAAAAGCGCCCTGCGCCTTATAAAGCCAAAGAAAAGGGATAGACGCATAACTGTTGCAACAGGTGAAATAGCTTATTCCTTTATAAGAGAAAGCTGTGACCTTATAGAAAATGCGGCGCCCGGTGTAAAGGTAAATGTTATCCCTGTAAAAAATAGTTTTTTTGGCGGCAAGGTGTCCGTAACAGGACTTGTATGCGGTAAAGACTTGATAAATGCTTTAAACAGCGCAGAAAAAACAGAGTACGCTATGATTTCTTCTGCAATGCTTCGCGGAGATGACGGGATATTTCTTGATGATGTAACCCTTTCCGCAGCAGAGGAGAAAACAGGAATGAAAATAATCCCCACAGACAATGACGGCTTTACCTTTGTAGAGAATGTGCTGGGGGAAGAGCTTGAATTTTGATTTTTGTGCCTTGTGTACAGAGAGGAATGAATATAAATATGAAACCAACAGTTGCAATAGTGGGCAGACCAAACGTTGGCAAATCCACACTTTTCAACAAGATTTCAGGTAAGAAAATAAGTATAGTTGAGGACACACCGGGAGTTACACGTGATCGTATATACGCAGACGGTGTGTGGCTTGACAAGCACTTTACAATGATAGACACAGGCGGAATTGAGCCCTCAAGCAAGGACGAGATACTTGTTCAAATGCGCCGCCAGGCAAACCTTGCAATAGAAACAGCGGATGTTGTTGTCCTTATGACAAATGTAAGAGACGGCGTAACAGCAAATGACCACGAGGTTGCATCCATGCTACTTAAGGCAAAGAAAAAAATAGTTCTGGCTGTAAACAAGGTAGACACACCGGGCGAGCCGCCAATGGAATTTTACGAGTTTTATAACTTAGGACTCGGTGACCCTGTACCCATCTCATCAATTCATGGAATGGGCATAGGAGACCTGCTCGATGAGGTGTGCGCAAAGTTCCCTGAAAACAGCGCAGAGGAAGAGGACGAGAATGAAATCAAGGTAGCCGTAATCGGCAGACCAAACGCGGGTAAATCCTCACTTATTAATGCCATTCTTGGCGAGGACAGGGTAATAGTAAGTAATATTGCCGGAACAACAAGAGACGCAATTGACTCACGCTTTGAAAAAGACGGTGACAAGTTCTTGTTTATAGACACAGCCGGTATGAGAAAGCGTAAGAAAATTGACGAGGCAGTAGAGCGTTACAGCGTTGTACGCTCCCTTGGCGCAGTTGACAGAAGTGACGTTTGCGTTATAATGATAGACGCAGTAGAGGGAATAGCCGAGCAGGACACAAAAATTGCCGGCTATGCTCATGAACAGGGTAAAGCCTGTATATTTGCTATAAACAAGTGGGATGCTGTGGAAAAAGACACAAAAACCATGAACGAGTTTAAAATGCGTGTGCGTGAGGAGTTTGCCTTTATGTCATATGCGTCAATCGTGTTTATTTCTGCAAAAACAGGCAAACGCCTTGACGACCTGCTTGAAGAAATCAAAAAGGTACATGAGCAGTACAAGAGAAGAATAACAACAGGTATGCTCAATGACGTAATAAACGAGGCAGTAGCAAAGCAGCAGCCACCGTCAGACAAAGGCAGAAGACTTAAAATTTACTACGGAACACAAAGCTCTGCTTGCCCACCTACATTCGTACTTTTCACAAACTCAAAGGAGCTTTTCCATTACTCATATCTGCGCTTTATTGAAAATCAGATAAGAGACGCTTTTGGCTTTGCAGGAACTCCAATAAAATTTGTACTTCGTGAAAAAGGTGAGAAGAACCTTTAAGAGAGGAGAAAATAATGGACATTTTTCTTTTGATAATTGCATTTTTAATTCCATATTTACTTGGAAGTGTCAATTTTTCAATAGTGCTTTCAAAATGCCTTAAAGGCGATGATATACGCAATTCCGGCTCCGGAAACGCAGGTGCTACAAATATGCTCAGGACCTACGGAAAAAAGCTTGCCGTTGTAACTCTTATTCTTGATGTTTTAAAGGGAGTAATTTCTGTCCTTTTTGGAATGTTTCTTACATTCCTTGCATCAAAATATATAGTAAGTGTGGGAAATGAGGGACTGGCCGTAAGTAATGACACCTTTATAAGAATACAACAGCAGCTTCCCTATTACAGACTTTTATCGGGAGTGGGTGTAGTCCTTGGCCATAACTTTCCTCTATACTTTGGCTTTAAGGGTGGAAAGGGTGTTGCAACAAGCCTTGGTACCATTCTTGCATTTAACTGGCAGGTAGGTCTTATTGTAGCTGTGTTTGCCCTTGCAATTATGGCAATTACACGGTACGTATCCCTTGGCTCTGTAATGGGAGCAATAATATTTGTAGCCGTAGACCTTTCATATATGATATTTACAGACAGCTTTTCTGTCTGGCAGCTTATATTTGACATCATAATTGCGGCACTTCTTATCATAAGACACGGACAGAACATTAAAAGACTTTTAAATGGAACAGAAAACAAGCTTGGTAGCAAGAAAGAGGGTAAATAACAGATATGAAAATAGCAGTAATCGGGTCAGGTAGCTGGGGAACTGCGATAGCGCTTTTGCTTGCAAAAAAAGGCTATGATATTTTCCTTTGGTCGTGGCAGCAATCAGAAACTGACAGATTAAACCTTGACAGAGAAAACAAAGAATTTCTGCCGGGGCAGAAATTCCCTGATAATATAACATGTACACATTCAATGGCAGAGTGCACAGAGGGTGCAGAGCTCATAATAACAGCAGTACCAAGCCCTGCTACGAGAACTACGGCAAAGGCGCTTTCGGGATGTGTAGAAAAAGGTCAGAAATTACTTAACATTTCAAAGGGCCTTGAAAACGGTACACTTTTAAGACTTTCAGAAGTTTACAAGGAAGAAATACCACAGGCGGATATTTCCGTCATGAGCGGTCCCTCTCATGCAGAAGAGGTTAGCCGCGGACTTCCCACAACAAACGTTGTGGCGTCAAAGGACGAAAAAACCGCTCAGGAAATTCAGAAAATTATCATGAGTGACCTGTTCCGGATATACACCTGTGATGATATAGCAGGAGTAGAGCTTGGTGGAGCGCTTAAAAACGTAATTGCTCTTTGCGCCGGCATAAGTGACGGAATAGGCTATGGGGACAATACAAAGGCGGCACTTATGACAAGAGGACTTGTGGAAATCAAGCGGCTGGGAGTTGCAATGGGTGCAAAGGCTGAAACCTTTAGCGGACTTTCGGGAATTGGCGACCTTATAGTAACATGCACAAGTATGCATTCAAGAAACAGACGCGCCGGTATACTTCTTGGCGAGGGAAATACACTTGAAGAAACTTTAAATAAGGTACACATGGTGGTTGAGGGTGTAAACACGGCAAAAGCCGCCTTTGACCTTGCAAAAAAGCACAGCATTGAAATGCCGATAGTTGAACAGGCATGTGAAATTCTTTATAAAAATAAACATCCACGTGACGCAGTATATACCCTGATGACGCGGGATGGAAAGGCTGAATAGGAGGATTTGTTATGGGAATAGAATTTAAAAATGAGCAAGGAAATATAAGCATTTCGTCAAAATTTATTTCCGAGATTGCGGCAAACGTTGCAGAAAGCTGCTACGGAGTAGTAGGAATGGCATCAAGGAATACTGCCGATGGATTTGTAAGACTTTTAAAGGGTGACAGCAAGGGCAGAGGAATAAAGATAACATCAGACAACAACAAGGCAGTTGTAGAGCTTCATATAATAGTTGAATTTGGGGTTAATATAAACTCAATTTGCAAAAGCATAGCAAATCGCGTAAGATATACCCTTGAAACTGTGGCAGGTGTGCCTGTACGCAGCGTTAATATCCGGGTTGAAGGAATCAGAGTATCTGAGTAAGACGGAGGGTGAGTAAAATTAGCAGAATAGACGGCGTTATGCTTTCGGAAATGATAATTTCCGGAGCCAATAACTTGTATAATCATAAAACAGAGGTTGACGAGCTCAACGTTTTTCCGGTACCTGACGGAGATACAGGTACAAACATGAGCCTTACTGCTATGGCAATGGCAGAGGAGCTTATGAAAGAAAATATAACTGAACTTACAAAGGTAGCAGATAAAATGTCCTTTGCTACACTTCGTGGTGCAAGAGGTAACTCGGGCGTTATTCTTTCCCAGGTTTTCAGAGGTTTTTCAAAATCTCTTAAGGGTATGAATGACTGCTCTTCGCAGGAATTTGCGGCGGCACTTGCAGAGGGTGCACAGGCGGCGTATAAGGCTGTTATGAAGCCTACTGAGGGTACAATTCTTACCGTTGCAAGGGTAGCAGCAGAGGGCGCAGTAGAGGGCGCGAAAAGTGCTGATGATATAATGGCTGTTATGGAACAATGCGTTGCATATGGCGCAGACGCACTTGAAAAGACACCTGAAATGCTTCCGCAGCTTAAGTCTGCAGGTGTTGTTGACGCAGGCGGCAGAGGCTGGCTATATATTCTTGAGGGTGCATATGAATACCTTAAAACAGGCAAAAAGATTGAGGCAAACTCAGTAGCCCTTCCTAAAAAGGTACAGGTAAAGGCGAAGGAAACAGAAGTCGCTCAGGATATAAAGTTTAAATACTGTACAGAGTTTATTATTAAAAGAAGCAGTACAGATAATGATGTAGACGGTTTCAGGGATGCAATCTCGCCAAAGGGCGACTGCATGCTTGTAATTGACGATGAAGAAATTGTAAAGGTTCATATCCATACAAACCACCCCGGCTTTGTTCTTGAAAAGGCTGTTGAGCTTGGTGAGCTTGTTGACGTGAAAATTGACAACATGAAGCACCAGCATAATACAATAATAGAAAACTCAATGAAGGACGCTCCCAAAAAGCCGGAGCCGAAAGAGCCTATGGCAGATTACGGTTTTGTGGCAATCAGCGCCGGAAAGGGATTATCCGGAATACTTACAGACCTTGGAATTACAAAAATAATCGAGGGCGGACAAACAATGAACCCCAGCACTGATGATATTTTAAAGGGTATTGGAAAAGTAAATGCCAAAAACATTTTTGTATTCCCTAACAACAAAAATATAATAATGGCGGCCTCGCAAGCGGCTGAAATTGCAGAAACAAATGTAATTGTAATCCCAACAACCTCCATTCCTCAATGTGTAACAGCAATGATGTCCTTTAATCCTAAAAAGGATGTTGTTGCAAATGAAAAGGCGCTAAGCCGTGCAATGAGAGAAGTAAAATCTGCTCAGGTAACCTTTGCTGTCCGTGACACAGAGTATGAGGGCCATGAAATCAAAAAAGGCGATATACTTGGTATTGTAGAGGGTAAGATAACAGCAATCGGCAAATCCCCTGAGGTTGTAGCAGAAAAGCTTATAGAGAGAATGACATACGAAGACAGTGAATTTGTTACAATATACTCGGGAAAATCTGCAAAAAAACAGGCGGCAGAGGAAATGACAGACCGTCTGGAAGAAAAGTATGATGATTTGGAAGTATCCCTTAAAAAAGGCGGTCAGCCACTTTACTACTATATAATCTCTGTTGAATAAGAGGTATGGCTTATGGAAAGAAACATACAGTTTTTAAAAGGTGTAGGCGATGCAAGAGCCAGGTCATTTTCAAGGCTTGGAATACGTACCGTTGGTGACCTTCTGTACTTTTTTCCGAGAGGCTATGAAGACAGAAGTGTAAACAAAAACATAGAAGACTGTATATTCGGAGAAACGGTATGCCTTAGCATCACCGTTTCTTCTGCTGTTCACGAAACAAGAATAAGGCGCAATATGTCTGTGTATTCGGTGAGTGTAACAGATGATACAGGCTCTATGGAGGCTATGTGGTATAACAACCGTTATATCAAGAATGTTTTTAAGCCGGGCATGAAATATATTATGTACGGTAAGGTTGGAAAATCAGGACGGAAGCTCCGTCTTGAAAATCCTATCTATGAAAAGCACGGAGAGGGGAAATATACAGGCAAAATAGTTCCCCTTTATCCCTTAACCTCAGGACTTGTGCAAAAGAATGTACAAAGCATTATGTCTGTGGCACTTGATGCGGCAGGTCATATAGACGAATATCTTCCGGAACAAATTTTAAAGGACTATAAAATCCCTGAAATAAATTACAGTATGCAAAATATCCACTTTCCTGAAAGCCTTGATGCATACAGGAGAGCAAGGGAAAGATTTGTGTTTGACGAGCTTTTAACACTTCAGCTGGCCCTTTTTACACAAAAGGGAAAGCTTTCCAAAAATGATGGATACGTGTTTGAAAACATATCCGGCGGAGATATATTAAAAAAGAATATTCCGTATAAGCTAACATCTGCCCAGAAACGCACAATGAACGAAATCATAGCAGATTTCAAATCAGGTAAGCAAATGAACAGGCTTGTTCAGGGGGATGTAGGCTCAGGTAAAACCATAGTTGCCGCCATGTCCATGTTCCTTGCGTGGAAAAACGGATTTCAAAGCGTACTCATGGCACCAACGGAAATTCTTGCAAATCAGCATTATGAAAGCATTAAGGAAACCTTTAAGGATACAGGAATAAATGTTGTAATGCTCACAGGCGGCATGTCTTTGCCTGATAAAAGGCTTGCTTATGAAGCAATGGAAAACGGGCTTGCAGATGTGATAGTGGGTACTCACGCTGTAATAGAAGAAAAGGCTGTATATAATAATCTTGGACTTGTAATTGCAGACGAGCAGCACCGCTTTGGCGTAGGACAGCGAGCAAAGCTTTGTGCAAAAGGAAATAATCCTCACATGTTAATCATGTCTGCAACACCAATCCCAAGAACACTTGCTCTTATTTTGTACGGCGACCTTGACATATCAGTAATTGACGAGCTTCCGCCGGGAAGAAAGCCTGTAAAAACCTATTCTGTTGGGGAAGATATGAGACGGCGTATATATGCTTTTGCAGAAAAGAATGTCAAAGAGGGCGGACAGGTGTATGTTGTATGTCCGCTTATAGAAGAGACAGAAAGCTCTGACTTTGAAAATGCAAAAAGTCTCTCGGAAAAGCTTAAGGAGCTTTTTCCGCATATAAATACAGGACTTATGCATGGCAAAATGAAGCCAAAAGAAAAGGATGAGGTCATGAACGCCTTTGCAAAGGGCGATATAAAAATCCTTGTGTCAACTACCGTAATTGAGGTGGGTGTAAATGTACCCAATGCAAACCTGATGATAATTGAAAATGCCGAGCGCTTCGGACTTTCACAGCTTCATCAGCTTCGTGGCAGAGTGGGCAGAGGAGCGGAGCAGGCATACTGCGTGCTTATGGCTCACGGAAACGGTGATGTAACAAGAAAACGTATGAAAACCATGTGCGAGTCAAATGACGGATTTTATATATCCGAGCAGGACCTTTCACTTCGTGGCCCCGGAGATTTCTTTGGAACAAGACAGCACGGACTCCCTGAAATGCGTATTGCAAACCTGTTCCATGACCGTGATATGCTAAAGCTTGCACAGAAAGCCGCAAAAGATATAACAGAAGGCGGACTCCTTGAAACCCCTGAGTATGAGCTTTTAAAAAACAGAGTAAAACAGCTTATAGAAAAAGCAGAAATTTTAAACTAAAGGAATGTAAATTTTGAAAACCTGGATAATATTCATTATAATATTCGGCGTTCTCAAGGGTGTGAGAGAGCCAATAAAAAAGAAAGTCCTTGAGAGCGTAAATGTGTTCACAGCGCTTTTTGTGTACACCTTTGCAGGCTTTTTAATGACCCTGCCCACAGCAACAGGCATCTTTGATTTGACGCTCATGACCGCTTTTTTAATTACTGTTAAATCCGCAGTAATATTTGTTGCATGGATGCTTACTTTCTTTGCAATAAAAAAAGTACCGCTTGGGATTTATGGTATAACGGATATGTCAAGAGTGATATTTTCTACTCTCATGGGAGTTATATTTCTTGGCGAGGTGCTTACCTTAAGAGGTATTATAAGCCTTATTCTTGTTGTCACGGGACTTTATCTTGCAAACACAAGAAAGTCCATGGAAAGTGAAAGCTACTCGGTTAAATATACGTGGATGATAATTCTTTCCTGTTTCCTAAACGCTGTTTCGGGAACCTTGGATAAGGTAATTATGTCAACCGGCACCGTTACAAGCTCGGCACTTCAGTTCTGGTTTATGCTGCTTCTTTCTTGTTTTTATCTTGGGTACATATTAATCAGGAAAGAGGATTTTCAAATCAAAAAAGCCATAAGAAATCCGTGGATATATGTACTTAGTCTGCTCCTTGTGCTTGGTGACAGAGCCTTGTTTGTTGCAAACTCCGATGTAGACAGCCGTGTAACCATAATGACGCTTATAAAACAATCCTCAGCAGTTGTTACAATTATACTTGGCAGGCTTTTGTATAAAGAAAAGAATACTCTTAAAAAACTTCTTTGCGCCGCAATAATAATTGCAGGAATTGCACTTGCATGCATGTAGCCATAATTTACATAGGATAAAATATCCCCCAAAGGTTAAATTATTTAGTAGAGAACTATCTCAAAAATTTAACAGGGAGGAAATCTTATGTCAAAGAGTAAGGAAGTAAAAGAGGCAAACGAAAGGTTTAAAATGGAGGCTGCACAGGAGCTTGGACTAAACCTTAATAAAAATACCAAAAATTCACTCACATCTCGCCAGGCAGGCAGCATTGGCGGCAGAATGGTAAAAAAGATGATTGAGGAATATGAGAAGAATTTAAAAGGCTGAATATAAGGAACACCCTTTTGGGCGTTCCCTACATATAGAAGGGAATAGTATGCATTATATATATCTTATGAAATGCTGTGACAATTCACTTTACTGTGGCTATACAACGGACCCGGAAAGACGGGAAAAGGAGCACAACAGCGGCAAGGGCGCAAAGTACACAAGGTCAAGACTACCTGTAAAGCTTGTTTACAAGGAAGTCTTTGACACAAAGGAAGAGGCTTTAAAGAGAGAATGCGCCATTAAAAAATTAACAAGAGAAAAAAAGCTTATGCTTTTGGAAGAATACAAGAAAAGAGGAATGTAGCATGAAAATTATTGACGCTTTAAACAGCAATAAAAACACTTTGTCCTTCGAGGTGTTTCCGCCAAAGGCGGGCACAAATGTAGAGCCTATACGTCAGGCAGTGGGTGAGATAGCAAAGCTTAAGCCCGACTTTATGAGCGTTACATACGGTGCCGGAGGCGGCAACTCAAAAAATACCCTTGAAATAGCCCATGAAGTGCAAAAAAGCGGTGTTACAGCTCTTGCTCATCTTACATGTATAGGTGCAACAAGAGAAACAATAAAGGAAAGGCTTGACGCCTTTAAGGCTGCCGGAATAGAAAATGTACTTGCACTTCGCGGTGATAGACCAAAGGACATGCCCGAAACGCTTAAAAGTGATTTTACATATGCATCGGAGCTTGTAGAGGAAATAAGAAATTACGGCGGCTTTTGCATAGGTGCCGCGTGCTATCCCGAGGGTCATACTGAGTGCGAAAACAGAAACAAAGACCTTGAAAACCTAAAAATCAAGGTAGAAAACGGCTGTTCATTCCTTACTACCCAGATGTTTTTTGATAACAGCGCCCTTTACAGCTTTCTTTACAGAATGAACGAAAAGAACATAAACGTCCCTGTAATTGCGGGAGTAATGCCCATTACAAACGGAAAGCAGATTGCAAGAGCATGTGAACTTTCAGGTACAAGTCTGCCACAGCGTTTTCGCATGATAGCAGACAAGTACGGAGACAATCCTCTTGCTATGAAGCAGGCAGGTATTGCCTATGCAACAGAGCAGATAATCGACCTTTTTGCAAACGGTGTCAAGGCTGTTCATGTATACACAATGAATAAGCCTGATGTTGCAAAAGCAATACTTGATAATATATCCGAGATTATACAGGGGTAACGGGTTTTATGATAGATTTAAGTCTTGTAAACAGAGGCGAGGTATATCGTTATATGGGGTTTCGAAGTGAAATTCCTGATATAAGCATTCGCGAGATGACGGAAGATGTAATAAAGGAGCTTGCAAGGTCTGCAAACCCTAAATTCTGCACAAGCGACGCAGAATTTAAAGTAAATGGAGATACAGTTGATTTTGGAGGCTTTTCCCTTAAAAGCCATGACCTTGCAAACCATCTTAAAAACTGTGAAAAAGGTGTGTTTATGGGTGTAACCCTTGGTGCAGAGGTTGATATGCTAATATATAAGCTGTCTGCTCTTTCTCCGTCAAAGGCGGTGGCGGCACAGTCTGCTGCAGCTGCAATGGTGGAAGAGGTTGCAGATAGCCTTTGCAAAACAATTTCAGAAGCCTTAGAGGAGCAAAATCTGTATCTTACGCCAAGATACAGTCCCGGCTACGGTGACCTTGATATAGCCTGTCAAAAAGAGTTTTTAAGGGTACTTTCTGCAGAAAAGCGTATAGGTCTTTGTCTAACATCCTCCGGTATGCTTACGCCTGTAAAATCTATTACGGCAATTGCAGGATTTACACCTGATAAATACAGCTGCAGGGAGCACAAATGCAATACCTGCCCCAACAAAGGCTGTGCTTACAGAGAAAGTAATGTATGAATTTAGAAATTTTTCAAATACTACTTGACAAAAGAACCCAACATAGTGTATAATATTTTTTGTTGTATAAGTTTACATTACATTTTGTCCGTTTTACATTCGACTTGTCGGAGGGAGGGATACACAGTGTCTGAAGTTAGAGTTAAAGATAATGAATCATTGGATAGCGCGCTTCGCCGTTTTAAGCGTCAGTGTGCAAAGTCAGGCGTTATGTCAGAAATTAGAAAGCGCGAACATTACGAAAAGCCAAGCGTAAAGCGTAAGAAGAAGTCTGAAGCAGCCAGAAAAAGAAAGTTTAAGTAAGGTGATAAAAGGTGTCGCTTAAAGAGCAACTTTCACAAGATTTAAAACAAGCCATGAAGGACAAGGATGTTATACGCAAAAACGTTGTACAGCTTATCCGTTCAGGCGTTTTGCAAATAGAAAAAGATAATAAGGTAACTCTCGATGATGAGGGCGTACTTGATGTTATAGCTAAACAGCTAAAACAAAGACGCGATTCTTTGCCCGATTATGAAAAGAGCGGCAGAGAAGACTTGATTTGCGAATTAAAGACGGAAATGGACATATTGATGGGATACCTTCCAAGACAGCTTACACGGGAAGAGATTGAAGAAATCGTAAAAGCCGCAGTAGCTGAAACAGGCGCTTCCACCGTAAAGGATATGGGTAAGATTATGGCATGCGTAATGCCAAAAACCAAAGGAAGAGCCGATGGAAAGGTTATTAATGAGATAGCAAGAGCCTATCTTTCATAATTGAATACAATGTATAAATGCACCTTATTTTTAAGGTGCATTGTATTATGCTGGTGTAGCACAGTCGGTAGTGCATCTGATTCGTAATCAGAGGGTCAGGGGTTCGATTCCCCTCACTAGCTCCAGGAAAAAAGACAGATTTCCGTAAAGAAATCTGTCTTTTTGTATTTTTGCTTACGCCTGTTTAAACTCTGTCCATATCCTTGCATATTCTTCTGCAACATCGCCGATATCCTGAATAAATTCTGCGTCCTTTAGCTTATCTCCCGGAATGTTAAACACAACGTTTTCTTTTATTTCCTCAGGTAAAAGCTCTCTTGCCGCTTTGTTCGGTGTAGGATACATAATCTGCTCTGTAATATATGCACCTGTTTCTGCGTCAAGTATAAGGTTTAAAAACTTATGTGCATTATCTATGTTCTTTGCACCCTTTGGAATAAACCAGTTATCAATTCCAAAGCCTATACCCTCGTCTGCATATACAGCCTTAAGCCCGGGTCTTTCGGCAAGTGCAAGATATGCCTGTGAGCTGAACATGTATGCAATATCAACCTCGCCGCTGATTAGTGACTCGTGGGGGTTGTTATAATTCAGATGATGAACATTATCCTTCAAAAGCATGAGCTTGTCTTTTGCTTTTGCAAGGGTTTCTTCGTTTGTTGTGTTCATAGACTCGCCCATGGATTTAAGAGTAATACCCAAAATATTTCTTGCGTCATCAAGTAAAAGAACCTTGCCCTTCAGGCTTTCATCCCATAAATCATTATACCCCTTAATCTCCATACCAATCTTTTCGGGGTCGTATACAATCACAGGAGAGCCTGCGCTGTACGGAACAGTGTATTTATTTTCCGGGTCATATGACTTTGAAATATAATTCTCATCAAGGTTTACATAATTTGGTATTTTTGATTTGTCAAGCTCCTCTAAAAGTCCTTGTTTTCTTGCAATATCAATAATGTAGTCAGAGCCGATAACAAGGTCGTAGCCTGAATTACCTGTGCTTATTTTTGCAAGCATTTCTTCGTTTGTATCAAAGTTTGAGATGTTAATTTTTACATTGTTTTCCTCGGAAAACTTGTCAAGAACATCCTGTGGAATGTATCCGTCCCATGTAAGAATATTAAGCTCGTTTGTCTCTGTTTTTCCACAGGAGACAA
>CAZWCO010000009.1:0-15282 GCA_964632665.1 uncultured Lachnospiraceae bacterium
TCGGCACCAAAAAAAGACTATTCTTCGGAATAGCTTTTTTCAACGAAATAAATCCTTACGGATTTGTGAAATGCCCTTCGGGCGTGAAATATTGCTGCGCAATGTGAAATACTCCTACGGCGTGTGGATTTATTTTATTTCCTACAAACTCCACACATCTGAAGGTGCTACGCCATACATCTTTTTAAAGGCTTTACTAAAATACAGTGGGTCGTTAAATCCAACGGACATTGCAACTTCACTAAGAGTATGAAAATCTCCACTGTCGATAATAGACTTTGCATGAGATAATCTTCTGGATGTAATATATTTTT
Source organism: uncultured Lachnospiraceae bacterium (assembly GCA_964632665.1). Lineage (GTDB taxonomy): Bacteria > Bacillota > Clostridia > UBA1381 > UBA1381 > RGIG9115. The sequence goes on from CAZWCO010000009.1 coordinate 315, forward strand.
GCGGAGTCATGCCAAATTTTGAAACAAATATTTGTCTGAAATAAGTATCTGAAACGCCACACAAACGGTGAAGCTTATCAATATTAAACGTGCAATCATAAATATGTTCCTTTAAATATGTAACAGCCGGCTCAATTATATTAAATTTTCTTTTTTCTGAATAACTTGAATTTTCAATAATGGATATATACGAAAGCAGATTGTAAAACACAGACATACATTTGTATTTTTCTGCCTGAGTACCTAAATTCCATAAATGAGAATAGTTGTTATTTATATATTCCATGTCACAAAAATTATCAAGAGAATAAACTCTGGGTTTTTCATCAATGTAATCACTTTCAAAATTGATGGTTGTGTATATACTTGGCACGGAAGATAAAGTTTTATACTCATAGGATATACCTTTAGGCAGGAAAATCATCTCTCCCTCTTTCACACAAAGCTTATTATTATAGAAATTATATTCCACCTCACCCGTAGCTCTTATGACAAAAGTATTGATTTTTCTATTCTCAATTTTATTAAATTGCTTGCTTGCCCTGTGAAGAGATGAAATGATTTTTAAATTTTCTATATTGTCAAACAAGTTTTTCACCACCACATCGTAATATTATGCATATTATAGCACTTTCTTATAAAATATGCAATACTTTTTTGATAAAACGCTGTTATAAAAATTCCATGATGTTATATAATTTCCATTTACAAATATTATTTCTTTGCTATAATATATGTTAGAGATATAAGTCATTAACGTTATAAAAGTTGAGAATGGAGTGCATTTTAATGAAAAAAGCTGGGTTACATACATCAAAATTTGACTACAAATGGGTAATTGTTGCACTATCCATGCTTATGGTGTTTGTGTGTATTGGTTTTTGTAGCTCTATTAAAAGCTTGTTTATATCTCCAATAACGGAAGCTTTGGATATAAAACGAAGCTTGTTTTCGATAAATGACAGCCTCCGCTTTGTATCAACTGCAATTGTGAACTTGTTTTTTGGAAGTCTTGTAATGCGATTTGGCATAAGAAAGCTCATCGGAGCAGGCTTCGCCTTGCTTGCATTATCCTCTTTGACTTATTCTGTGGCAAATAATATTTACATGTTCTACCTGGGAGGAATTTTGCTTGGTATTGGTTATTCCTGGACAAGTACAACAATGGTAGGTTGCATCGTAAATAAATGGTGCAAAGAAAACAAGGGTACCATAATGGGCATTGTATTGGCCCTGAACGGTATAGGCAGTGCCGTAGCAACACAAATTGTTTCTCCTATAATTTATCAGGAGGGTAACCCTTTTGGTTACCGTGACGCATACCGTCTTATAGCGCTTATTGTTATAGTTACAGGTATTATAGTTGTAACCTTTTTCCGAAACAGCTCTAAGGGTATCCTGGACACACCGCCTGAGGCAACAAAGAAAAAACCCAAAACCCAAAGCTGGATAGGTATGGAATATTCAGAGCTCATAAAAAGGCCTTATTTTTACGGAGCCCTGGTTTGTATATTCTTTACAGGTCTGTGCTTACAAGGCATTGGCGGAATTGCCGCCGCTCACATGAAGGATTCAGGACTTAGCCCAGCCTATGTTGCAACAGTACTGAGTGTTCATTCTTTGGCACTTACTGTCTTTAAAATGCTTATAGGTTTCATGTACGACAAATGCGGTCTGAAGATAACAAGTAATGCATGTTCTATAACAGCGGCAGCAGTTATGTTTGTGCTCGCATTGGTAACAAATTCACCGGAGGGAAAGGTTTTGGCTATGGTGTACGGAATATTCTCCTCCTTAGCGCTGCCTCTTGAAACAATTATGCTGCCAATTTACGCAAACGAGCTTTTTGGGCAAAAGTCTTATGATAAAGCTCTGGGTATTGTGGTGTCTGTAAACACAACAGGCTATGCAATAGGCGCGCCTGCTGTAAACTTCTGTTTTGACCTTTTTGGAAGCTACAAACCGGCACTTTTTATATCAGGAGGTATAATGATTCTTGTTACTATTGGAATCAGATTTATTATAAAAGCAGCGCAGAGTGAGCGAGAACTCATAGAAGCAAAAGAAACTGTTACTGTTTAAAAATAAAGCTATAAAATAAAGGAGAAGATGATTATGGAAAAATTATTAATTGGTTGGGCAGAGGTTGACTTGACACCGGCAAAAAAGGTTTCCCTGGCAGGTCAGTTTGCAGAAAGAATTTCCGAGTATGTGGAAAAGCCCATTACAGCAACAGCTATGGCTGTAGCAAACGGCGAAGAACAAATGATTCTTGTAAGCTGTGACCTTATATCCACAGCGGCAAATCTTGTGGACGCTGTAAGAGAAAGACTTGCAGGAAACTCTGTTGGTATTGTTCCTGAAAAGGTTGTTTTAAGTGCAATACATACACACACCGGTCCTGTTTACCCCAAAAAAAGACGAGTTGTTTCCGGCAGTGCAAAAAGCCAGTTGATAAACTTTTTGAACGGTGACAAGGAATATGTAGAGAAGCAAAACGTTTCCAATAACCCTGATATTATATCTCAGGAAGAAATGTTTGAACTTCTTTTAGAGAAGCTTACAGAGGTTATTTTTAAGGCGTGGGAAAACAAAAAAGAGAGCTCTTTTTCAAACGCATTCGGCCGTGCACCTGTTGGAATGTGCAGACGAGCTTCATATACAGACGGAAGCGCTCAGATGTGGGGCGAAACTAACCAGGCAGTCTTTTCTGAAGTTGAAGGCGGAAGCGACACCGGTATAGAGCTTATGTACGTATTTGACCAAAAAGAAAAGCTTACCGGTATTGTTGCAAACCTTGCATGCCCTGCACAGTGCGTTCAACACAGACTTTTTGTTTCGCCGGATTTCTGGGGAGAGGTTAAGGTACTGCTCCGCAAAAAATTTGGAGAAGACATTTTTCTTCTTGCCCTCTGTTCTGCGGCAGGTGACCAATGCCCTGTTGATATTGTAAGATGGGTAGAGCCTGAAAGTGACGTTAACGACCCGAACATCGACAGAAAATATCCTGTAAAGAGAAAAGCGGACCCATCAATGTTTGATTTGAAGGGTATGAAGCTTACAGGCAGAAGAATAGCAAGGGAAATTATAGCAGTTTATGAAGACGGTCTTGATGCACCTCAAAAGGACGTAGAATTTGAGCATCAGGTTCATATAATGAAATTGCCAATAAGAAAGGCAACCTTAGAACAAGGCTTGGCAGCTGAAAAGGCAATTATTGATTATTTAAAGGACAAAGAAGGTAACGTTGACTATAATGATGCTGCAAAGCTACAAGTACATCTTGGTATATTAAACCGCCTTGAGCTTCAGAATGTTCATAATACACTCGATACTGAAGTACACATCATTAAGCTTGGCTCTGTTGCAATTGCGACAAATCCATTTGAGCTTTTCCTTGACTACGGCAACCAGATTAAAGCACGAAGCCACGCGGAACAAACCTTCCTCATTCAGCTTGCATGTGGAGCAGAAGGATATCTTCCAACAAAAAAAGCTGAGCTTGGCGGCCATTACAGTGCATTTATTTCAAGTGGTCTTGTAGGTCACGAAGGCGGCGACTTGCTTGTTCGTAATACCCTTGAGGAAATTAACAAAATGTTTTGATTAAAAAGGAGTAGCTCCATGACAAAAAAAGAGTATTTAAATCATGAGTACAGTTTGTTTATGAAAGGATATGTAGGACATACTGTAGAATTTTATACAAACCCATCCATTGCATTAATGGACCCATTTAAGATATCAGATAATCTTTATTATGTGGGTGACAAAAAGGTATGTATACACCTTATTGATACAGGTGATGGACTGATTCTCATAGATTCAGGATACTTTGGTGCAGCACATCTTCTTGTGGACAATATATGGAGAGCGGGATTTGACCCAAGGAATATTAAAATAATAATTCATACTCACGGCCATACTGACCACTACGGCGCATCTGATGAATTCCGCAAAATGTATGGCTGTAAGCTTGCTATAAGCCGGGTAGATGAAGAGGTTTTAAGACCTTTGAGAGAAGAAGGCAGGGCAATGCACGGCTTTTTCCCTCTTTCAAAAGTACCTGAATTTGATATGCTGATTGAAGATGGGGATATAATAGAGCTTGGCAACACAAAAATCCGCTGTGTACTCACACCGGGACACACAGCAGGCGTTTTAAGTCTTTTCTTTGACACTACATACGAAGGCAAAACATATCCGGTAGGCTTATATGGCGGCGCAGGAGTAAATGCACTTACACTTAAGTATATTTATTCTGATACTAATTATACAAGCTACATAGGCTGTGACCGTGATATGCTAAGCTCAATTGAAAAGATATGGGATGAGCCGGTAGTTATCCATTTAGGTAACCATCCGGGAAATAACAAGACTCTTGAAAAGCGTGAAAAGATGCTTAAAGAGGGCGGTAATCCGTTTGTTGACCCGGAAAGCTGGCATAATTTCCTTAGCGGTCTAAGAGATAAAACAAAGTGGATAATTGAGTGTAATGACGAGACAGAGCGCAAGCTTGATGATATTTGTAACGATTAACATAACAAAACGAGGTGTTTTTGCACCTCGTTTTGTTATGTATTTTTTTATTATTCAGACTCTTCTTCATCAGCTTCATCTATCTGCTCTTTTACATCTACCCTGATTTCATGAGTCATAAGCTCATCAGACTTTGTTACTGTAATTGTAATATTTTCATAGTCTAATGTATAACCGTCCTCAGGGATATTCTCACTTTTTTCTATAAGCCAGCCATTAACTGTTGTAGCTTCTGATATTTCATCAGGCTCAAGGTCAAAAAACTCGAAAAAGTCTTCTGTTGATGTGGTACATAGTACCCTATATGAATTTTCACCTATTTTGCTTATGTTGTCTATTTCTTCATCGCTTTCATCCCAGATTTCGCCCACAAGCTCTTCTATGATATCCTCCATGGTAACGATACCTGACGGAACACCATATTCGCTGACTACCACAACAATGTGGTTATGCTCTGTCTGCATTTCCTTAAAGAGCAAGTCAAGATGGATTGTCTCAGGAACATATGTGGGTTCAAACATAGCATCGCTGAGCTTAAAGCCAGGTCGCTTATGCTTAAGGAGATAATCTCTTGAATGAAGAATACCAACTATCTCGTCCACAGTATCGGAGTAAACGGGGATTCTTGTATATCCTTCTGTTTCAATAGTGTTTAAGATTTCCTCCTCTGTTGCATCCTCTGCAATAAAGGATATTTTCTTTCTGTGGGTCATAACGTCCGCAGCTGTTAGTCTGTCAAGCTTAAAGACATTTTTGATATATTCTATCTCATCATCATCAAGACTTCCTTCATCTGCGCCCGCATCAAGCATTATAACAATATCTTCCTCAGAAACAGGGTCTTCCTTTTCATTTGGATTAATACCACAAAGGCGAAGCACTCCGTTTGTTGAAACTGTTAAAAGCCAGATAATAGGTCTTAGCATAACTGCAATTGTAGAAATTACACCGCACACATATTCTGCAAGCTTTTCCTTGTGTTTCATGGCAATGCGCTTTGGAACAAGCTCGCCAAGAACAAGGGTGAAGAACGACAAAATAAGAGTAATGATAATAACTGACGCTGTATTTACAACGTGCATATACGAACTTGGTATATCCAGTACATTAATCAGAACTCCGGACAGGCGCTCGGCAAAGTTATCTGCCGCAAAAGCTGAACCCAGGAAACCTGCAAGGGTAATGCCTATTTGTATAGTAGACAAGAACTTTGTTGGCTCTTCTATCATACGAAGCATCTTTATTGCCTTTTTATCGCCGTCATCTGCTTTTGCTTTTACTTTTTTTTCGTTAAGGGATATAACTGCTATCTCTGTTGCAGCAAAAAAAGCATTAAGTAAAATCAAAATAAACTGTAATAATATTTGTTTAATTATAACTGACATAAATCCTCCAAATTAAATATAAAATTCTTTTGTAAATTCTACATTTCTCAGCAACGCATACCATAGCGATACCTGCGTCTGATTGAAGCATTAATTTCCACGTCAGTCATATACCTACTTCGAGGTAACGGGTCCACCAAAACCATCTCCTTATCCTATATTTTTTATATTAATACTGCGTATGTAACGCAAAATTAACAAGCTTTATAAAATTTGCTGTCTGCCCTCAAGGGCTTTTATAAGGGTTATTTTGTCTGCATATTCAAGACCGCTTCCCACAGGTACTCCGTGGGCTATTCTTGTAACCTTTATTCCAAGTGGTGCAATGAGCCTTGAAATATACACAGCCGTAGCCGTACCGTTTACGGTAGGGTTTGTAGCCATAATAACCTCTTTTACCGTGCCATCTGCAAGACGGGAAATCAGCTCGCTGATTTTAATATCCTCCGGGGATATGCCGTCAGCAGGAGAAAGTGCTCCGTGAAGTACATGATACAATCCGTTAAACTCGTTTGTACCCTCAATTGCTTTTACATCTTCAGGGCTTTCAACAACGCATATTACCGTCCTGTCCCTTTTATCAGAGCTGCAGATTTTGCATGGCGCTTCTGCTGTAAGATTCTGGCACAGGGGACAAAATATTATATTTTCCTTTGCTTTTCTTATAGTATCGGTCATACACTCTACAGCCTCATCGGACATTCTCTCAAGTATGTGGAATGCTATCCGTTCTGCACTTTTTGGACCGATACCCGGTAGCTGTTCAAACTGCTCTATAAGCTTTTCAACAGACAAATCTTCTGCCAACTTTGTTTCCTTCCCTTTCTCAAAACGGATTAAAACAATCCCGGAATATTAAGTCCGCCTGTTATTGCACCCATGCCCTCTGCCATTAACTCGTCTGCTTTTTTAAGTGCTTCATTTACAGCGACCATTACAAGATCCTGAAGTGTTTCAACATCCTCCGGGTCAATAACCTCCGGACTGATTTCTATTGATAAAAGCTCCTTCTTGCCGCTTGCAACTGCCTTTACAGCACCACCTCCGGCTGATGCTTCAACTGTTTTCTCTTCAATTTCTGCGTGGATTTTTTCCATTTCTTCCTGCATCTTCTGCGCCTGCTTTACAACGTTGCTTACGTTTCTGTTCTGATTCATGCCTGCACCGGCAAATCCTTTATATTTTCCCATAATAACCTCCAAAAATTTAAAATGCTTTATTCTTCATCCATCTCGCTGTTTTCAAGAAATTCCTCACGCTCATCTTCATCAAATGAAGACTGTGAAAAGTCATCCTCCTCAGGTTGATAGGTTAAAAATTCTCTGTCGTCTACCGCGTCAATAAAGTCCCCCATCTTGTCTATCACATTTCCAAGAGGGTCTGCGGCAGTATTTACTTCTTTCTCCGGCTTATCATCTGTAATTGACCAGAAATCCACCATATAATCCTCAAGCTCGTCCTTATATGCCACTTTAACCTCCAGGTCAATTCCGCTGGCTTTTCGCACAAGCTGAGTTATAAGATTAATTTTATTAAGAGCTATATTGTATGCACCTTTTTCTTTGGTGCGGTCATACAAAAGTATAATTCCGTCATCATCTATTGTGATTTCCATTCCCACTAAAGCAGTAGCAAGGAACGGATTTCTTTTTATAACGGCGGAAACTGTCTTTTCCCATTTTTTTGCAACTATTACAATTGGATTTGACGCAGTAAGCTTTTCCTTTGGAATTGGACTGTACAAACGTCCGGATGGTTTTTTCTTTTCCGCTTGGGGCTCTGTCTTCGGTTTTTCCTCAACAGGAGCCGGCACAGAAGCTACTGTAATCCCTTCCTTAATTTTCTCTTCCATGTCACTGAGTCTTGCAATTAATGCCGCCTGTGACATGTCAAGCTCCGGTCTGCACATTTTCATAAAAGCAGTTTCGTAAACCACTCTTGGTGATTTTATCCATTTAGCATCACTTTTTGCACGGCTGAGGCTTTCTACTATGTAGGAAAGCTTTTCATAAGTTACATTCCGGGCATCGCTTTTAAACCTTACAATTTCATCATCACTGTAATCAAGAAGATTTTCCGGCATTTCGGAAACCTTGCAAATAATAAGGTTTCTGAAATGGGAGATGATTGAGTCAACAAAAACATTCAAATCCTGTCCCATGTCTGAAACTCTTCCAAGAACAGAAAATACATCTCCCAGATTACCCTCGCATATTGCATGTGCCATATCAAACTGTGCATCTATTGGCACCATTCCAAGAGTGTCTGTTATATTATCATAAGTAATATTGTTTCCGCAGGCAGAAACTACTCTTTCAAGAACACTTATGGCATCACGCATTGACCCATCACCGAGTCTTGCAATTAGTGCGTATGCCTCCTCTGTTATGTCAAAGCCCTCTCCGTATGCTATCTCTTTTGTACGAAGTATTATATCAGATGGCTTTATACGTCTGAAATCATATCTTTGACACCTTGACAAAATCGTCTGCGGAACCTGATGAGGCTCTGTTGTTGCAAGAATGAATATAACGTGCTCTGGAGGCTCTTCAAGAGTTTTTAAAAGAGCATTAAAGGCACTTGTGCTGAGCATGTGTACCTCGTCTATTATATACACTCTGTATTTTGCAGAGGCAGTTACATACTTTGTATCATCCCTCAGCTCACGAATGCTGTCCACACCGTTATTTGACGCTGCGTCTATCTCCACAACATCCATTATACTGCCATCAAGAATGCCCTTACAAATTTCACATTCGTTGCAAGGACTTCCATTTTGGTTATTCAGGCAATTAACAGCGCGCGCAAAAATTTTGGCAGCCGTGGTTTTTCCCGTACCGCGGGTGCCGCAAAAAAGATATGCATGACCCACTCTGCCATCAGTTATTTGATTTTTCAAGGTCTCAGTAATGTGGCTCTGTCCTACAACATCCTCAAATACCATAGGACGCCACTTTCTGTATATAGCCTTATATGCCATATCCTTTTACTCCTAAATAAAAAACACCGCAAAGGCATACATGACGCGATAAGCCTTTATCGTATCCAACTACCCATGGGTGTCGCTAAGTTTTAAAAAATAAGGCTCAGACCGAGTTGACTGTAACACATCAAAAAATCCGCTTATTGCTGCTTGGTTCCCCATCTGACATGGTTCACGGCATTCAATCGCACAGGCTCGGTCATCATCGCCAAAATTTCACCACTTATAATATTATACTATACAATGCTCTGTTTTGCAAGAGTTTTTTTAAATTTTTGCAGAAATCTACACAATGTATAAAAGAATGTAAAACATGTGTAAAATACTGCCTGCAAGTGTAAGAAGATGAAAGACAGAATGCATATATCTTTTCTTTTTAAAGGCATAATAAAACACAGCTCCCACCGTATAACACACTCCTCCTGTTGCAAGAAGTGCCATACCTCCTTTTGAGGCAAGATATGATGCTGCATCCCACGCAAGAACTATGGTCCAACCCATAACAAGATAGCATATTGCAGAGAATTTGGAATATGCCTTAATATCTATTGAATTAAGGACAATCCCCACAACAGCCGCCGCCCACACAATGCCAAATATTGTCCAGCCAAGAGCAGTATTATATTCACGCAGAGCACAAAGTGCAATAGGAGTGTACGTACCTGCTATCAAAAAAAATATGGAGCAATGGTCAATTATCTGAAATACCTTTTTTGCTGTGAGAGTAGGCTTTAATCCATGATGTATACTTGAATTTGTATAAAGAATTATCAGCGAAGCACCATATATTGCACTTCCTACAACTCCGTATGGGTTGTCGTGGATTGCTGCAAATACAACACACAAAACAAGGGCCGTTATACCTACTGCTCCTCCTGCTATATGTGATACCATGTTAAATATTTCTTCACCATGAGTATAGTCCGGCAGAATTCTTTCCGATAATTTTTGTCTTGACATTGATAAAGACACCTCCTATGGTTTACCATGTTATGTGGTATATTATACCACATGTTGAGAGCTAAATCAATAGTTTTTAAAAACAAAAATACTCTTTTGCATTTTTATAGCATATTCCCTCTGTTATTTCCTTTAACGCCTCGTAGTCTTCGGGATATTCACCGTTTGCTACCCACTCTCCAAGAAGTGAGCACAAAATCCTCCTGAAATAGTCGTGGCGTGTATAGGACACAAAGCTTCGGGAGTCGGTAAGCATGCCTATAAACTTACCCAGCATTCCTAAGTTCGCAAGAGCTTTCATTTGTCCCTCCATACCGTCACGGTTGTCGTTAAACCACCAGCCTGAGCCAAACTGGATTTTTGACGGAACAGGACCTTTCTGGAAATTGCCAAGCATTGTACCGATTACATAGTTGTCCTTGGGATTAAGAGTATAAAGTATGGTTTTTGGAAGCAGGTCTTCTTTTTCAAGACTATCAAGAAGAAACGACAGCTTCCTTGCAATTTCAAAATCATTTACAGAGTCAAAGCCCGTATCCGCACCAAGCTTTTCATACATGCGTGTATTATTGTTTCGCATGGCGCCTATATGAAGCTGCATTACCCAACCACGCTTTGCATATTCCCTGCCAAGATATATAACCTTTTCTATTACATCATCAGCCATACAGTCTAAAGAATGGTCAGAAAGTCTACAACCGTTTTCATGGAAATAATCTATTCTTTTTATAATATCGCTGTTTATATCTTCGTTCAAATCCGGACGAAAGGTTGGCAAAACCTTCGTCTCGAAATCTTTCAATTGTTTGTGGTACTCAAGATTATCATAAGGGTTGTCGGTAGTACATATAACCTCAACATTCGACATTTTTATAAGGGTTTTTGCCGAAAAATTATCTTCTTGAATTTTTCTGTTGCATATATCCCAGATTTTTTCAGAATTTTCATCATTTAAAGCTATATCAACATCAAAATATTTCTTTAATTCAAGTGTCGTCCAATGATAAAGGGGATTTCCTATAAGCATTGGCATGATTTTTGAAAAAGCCTTCCACTTTGAAAAATCGTCAGCATCTCCTGTTATAAGCTCCTCGTCTATTCCCGCCGTGCGCATTTGCCGCCATTTATAGTGGTCACCGCCAAGGAACAAATCATAAGCATTTTTAAACTTATAGTCCTCTGCAATCATTTTGGGAGACAAATGACAATGGTAATCTATTATGGGCAGTTCCTTTGCATAGTCCTGATAAAGTTTCTTTGCCACATTATTCTTTAGCATAAAGCTGTCGTTAATTATACCCATGCTATACCTCGCTTTTTATACAATCCGTGTTATATTTATAATACCCCTTAAGGAAATTTTGATACAAAATACTTACACATTTAAGTCGTCTTTATATATTCCCTAAACTTTTTCATAGACCCTGAAAAATATGTATCTTTTTTCCATACAAGCCCCACTTCAACAAACATTGGATTGTCAACAGGCACAGAAACAATATCTCCGTTTGTTTCCAACATCTCTTTGAACATAAATCCCGCGGCAATGTTGCCGGAAATAATGCTGCGCATTGTAGAAAGCTGCTTTGTCTGCAAAAGAATATTGGGTTTTATGTTTTGCATTTTAAACCATTTCTTTATTTCTTCAGTCTGGAAAAAGGTGTCTTCAAAAAGCACCAAGGGCACTCCGTCAAGACTTTGAGGAGTTACTGACTTACATTCCGAGACAGAATTTCCAAGAGCCGTACAACACACTATTTCAAGTTTTTTTACTTCAACAGACGAAAGATTACTTTCTAAGGGTTCTGAATGAGGAAGAAAAATCATGTCCAGATAATCCTCTGAAAGTAGTTTTTTTAATTCGTTGCTTCCGCCTTCCGTAATTTCAAGAGCTATTTCCGGGTTGTTTTTCAGAAAAACACCATAAATATCCGAAAGTAGAAGAGAGCCAATCATAGGCGGAATTCCAAGACGTAATTTCTTTCTTTCTGCGCCCAGGTCATTCATAATATTTTCTATGTGTTCTGCTTTGTCAAGCAGGTCATCACACATTTTGTATAAGGTTTCCCCCTCTGCTGTAAGCACCATGCCTCTATGCCGCCTTGAAAACAGAGATAACCCAAATTCCTTTTCCAGCTCCTTTATTGCACTCGAAAGAGACGGCTGAGATATGTGCAAAAACTCCGCCGCCGCAGAAACAGTCTTATATGTACACACGGCCTTAAAATATTTTAACTGAGTTAAGTTCATAATATTACTTCTTTTCCATTAAAAATTCTTATTATAATTATCCTTATCTATATTATATAGTTTTTTTCTATATTTGTCAAGTAATTATGTATTTTACAAATATATATTTATATGATAAAATTTTTAAAAAGGAGGAATTCAGGTATGAACATACATAAAATTGCGGTTATTGCCGGTGATGGAATTGGTCCAGAGGTTATAGCAGAAGGTGTGAAAGTTTTAAAAGAAGTTGCACGCATTGACGGTAGCTTTGACTTTCAATTTACTTATTTCCCATGGGGCTGTGAGTACTACAGGCAAACAGGCAGAATGATGAGTGAAAAAGGAATAGAACGGTTGAAAGAGTTTGACGCCATCTTTTTAGGTGCTGTAGGCGCTCCCGGCGTTCCTGACCATATTTCACTCTGGGATTTGCTTCTTGTAATAAGAAAGAGCTTTGACCAGTATATCAATTTAAGACCCGTTAAGCTTCTGAAGGGTGCGCCCACTCCCATAAAGGATGCAACACCTAAAAATGTTGACATGGTATTTGTAAGAGAAAATACCGAGGGAGAGTATGCCGGCAGCGGAAGCTGGCTCTTTAAAGGAAAACCAAATGAAGTGGTTATTCAGGACGGTGTATTCTCAAGAAAAGGCTGCGAGCGTGTTATAAGATATGCATACGAGCTTGCCAAAGCCGAGGGCAAAACACTTACAAGCATAAGCAAAGCAAATGCTCTTAATTATTCAATGGTATTCTGGGACCGGATTTTTGAAGAAGTGGGACGCGAGTATCCGGAGGTTAAAACATATTCATATCTTGTGGACGCTGCCAGCATGTTTATGATTAAAGACCCGAAGCGTTTTGAAGTTGTTGTTACATCTAACCTGTTTGGTGACATTCTTACAGATTTAGGCGCAGCAATTGCAGGAGGCATGGGACTTGCGGCAGGTGCTAATCTAAACCCTGAAAGAGAGTTCCCATCAATGTTTGAGCCAATTCACGGCTCTGCTCCTGACATTGCAGGCGAAGGAAAAGCAAATCCTCTTGCGACTGTATGGTCTGCAAGCCAGATGCTTGATTTCTTTGGACATACTAAGTGGGCAAAATGTCTTATAGATTGCATAGAAGAAGTTCTTACTGATAAAAAGGTGTTAACTCCCGACCTTGGCGGAACTGCTACTACGTCAGAAGTGGGAGATGAAATAATAAAAAAGATTAATAATCATTAAATCCCTAAGATATAAAGGAAATCTTTTTTTGAACAAGCAAAATAAAAAAACTAATTAAAAAGGAGAAGCTTATGACTTACGAAGAACAATGCAAAAAATTCACTAAAATCATTGCAGACTTTACATCTTACGGCTCAAAGCACCTGCCTGATGATGTTCTTTCCCGTCTCAAAGAATTAAGAGACGAGGAAAACTCACCAATGGCAAAAATTATTTATGATGCCATGTTCGATGATTTGGAAATGGCAAAAGAGCTAGACAGACCTTGCTGTCAGGACACAGGAATTATACAGTATTTTGTCCAGGTAGGCTCTAAATTTCCTTTAATTGACAGCATTGAAGAGTGCTTGCGGGAAGCTGTTAAAAAGGCAACTAAAGAAGCGCCACTCAGACACAACTGTGTAGAAGTATTTGACGAAAAAAATACAGGCGATAACACCGGCACACGAATTCCCTGGATTGATTGGGAGGTTGTTCCCAACAGCGATGAAGTAACTGTATATATGTACATGGCAGGTGGCGGATGCTCCCTTCCCGGAACAGCCAAAGTACTTATGCCTCTTGAAGGCTATGAAGGAATTGTAAAATTTGTATTTGACCAAATTACCTCATATGGTATTAATGCATGCCCTCCCCTTCTTGTAGGTATTGGTATAGCAGGATCGGTTGAAGTGGCAGCTAAACTTTCAAAAAAAGCGCTTCTTCGTCCTATTGGCTCTCAAAACGCCAACCCACGAGGTGCTGACCTTGAAAAGCGTATAGAAGATGGTCTTAATGCAATTGCCTTAGGCCCCGGAGGGTTAACCGGCAAAAACTCCGTAATGGGCGTACATATCGAACAAGCAGGCAGACATCCTGCCACACTGGCTGTAGGACTTTCCACAGGCTGCTGGGCTCATAGAAGAGCAAAAATTAGAATTGATGCAGACCTTAACTACACCATGCTTTCTCACAAGGGGGTAACATTATGAGTAAAAAAATTCTGACCACACCAATCAGCGACGAAGCTATAAAAGAGCTGAATATTGGTGATATCGTTTACCTTAACGGATATCTTATAACCGGAAGAGATGATGTTCACGCTCGTCTTTTGAAACAAAACAAGGCACTTCCTGTTGATCTTGCAGGAAAGGCAATTTTCCACGCAGGTCCTATCATGAAGGAACGGGAAAATGAGCCCGGAAAATATGATGTTATCTCTATCGGGCCCACTACAAGCATGAGAATGGAAAAGCTTGAAAAAGAATTCCTTGCCGAAACTGGTGTAAAGCTAGTTGTCGGAAAAGGCGGTATGGGCCCTAAGACTGCAGAGGGTTGCAAAGAGAGCACAGCAGTTCACGCAGTATTCCCCGGAGGCTGCGCAGTACTTGCCGCCGCAAGAGTAGAAGAAGTAGAAAGTGTTGAATGGCTTGATTTGGGTATGCCTGAAGCAATGTGGGTTATGCGTGTTAAAGAATTTGGACCGTTGATTATATCAATCGACTCCAAAGGAAATAACCTATTTGAAAATAACAAAAAAGATTTTAACAAGCGCAAGGATGAAATCGTGCCTGAAATTTGCAAGTATGTAGATTATTTAGATTAAGTGGCTGTTTATAAAGTCAGCCCACAATCCAAGGGGATGGAATAAAAATAGTGCAGA
>CAZWCO010000010.1:0-15134 GCA_964632665.1 uncultured Lachnospiraceae bacterium
GTGGTTGACGGTGTTAAAGGCTTTATAAGAAGTGTTGCAGGAGCAGGATCAGTAACCATGGAGGATTGCGTAGATGACAGTAGTCTTATAAATTATAACATATCAGGAAACTCGGTCCAGAACGGCACACCTGCTTCTGATGCTCCTGTTGATGTTGAAAGTGTAGGAGACTATGACGAAGGTACAGGTAAATATAAAATTCCTATAAGGATAAATGAAAGTAAGGTAATCAATATTTTGCTTGATGAGCCCTTAAGGAAGGTAGGGAACTATCAGGATTATGTTGATTTTGAAAAAAGAATGGTTGTAAGAAATGTAGGCGTTACGGAATGTACACCAGGTCGTACGTATGGCGTATACGCATTGGAGTCGTTATCTTTTTATGGATATTTTATAACTCCATCTAATATGAAAAGCGGAACGAGACAAGCAGGATTTTGTACGCACATACCAAATACAAGAAAAGAAAACTCGTCATTATGGGTTGGAGTAGGTAATCAAACAATATATTTTTCATTGCCTGATATATATAATTTAGGAAGCACTACCGCAGAAAGAAGACGGGCGTTACAAGATTGGCTTGCTGCGATGGAAGAGCCCTTTCTGTTGTATTATCCCTTAGAAACACCTACCAACACAAAAATTAATTTACCTGTCTTACCAACAAAAAAAGGGACTACGACCTATTTGGTAGAGACAACCATACAGCCTTCCAATATGGAAGTGTCTTATTATAGCACAAGTAAGGAGTGATTTTATGGAGTTTTATAAGCTTTTATCTGAGAATGAAATAAAAAAGTACAAAGGTGGGTTTGTTGTCCTTGACAATTACATTTACACAAACCCAAAGGAGGAAACAATAAAAAAGGCGGGCTACAAGCCTCTTGCAAACAAAGAAATTCCTGAATTTGACATAGAAACAGAGTATGTAACTGTTACATATAATGAACATGAGGACTTTATAGAGCCTATGTATGAGGTTAAGATATTTGAGGTGTTTGGTAATGAGTGATGTAACATCTACATGCCGGGATATTTCGGCTCTTTCGGAAAATGCTCAAAGGGCATGTAATTTATTTATATCAGAATGTAAAAGACAGGGGCTTAATGTTCTCATAACAGAAACATACAGAAGTCAGGCAAGGCAAAACTATCTTTATGCACAAGGGAGAACAATACCCGGAAACAAAGTGACGTGGACAAAAAATTCACGTCACACATCAAGACGAGCATGGGATATTTGCAAAAATGTGAGAGGCGGCGAGTATTCTGACAGTACATTCTTTAAAGAGTGCGGAGCGGTTGCAAAGGACTTAGGCATAACATGGGGTGGCACTTGGAAAACTCCTGACGCTCCCCACTTTGAAATAAGTGAAAACTGGGAATATAAAGGAGATGAAATTAATATGGAGGAATTAACAGCCTTTAAAGCGGAATATAATTCCTATGTAGAGCATACAAGCAATATTATAAACACAATGGGTACGGAAATTGAGAGCCTTAAAAATATTATTAATATAATGGGTAAGGAGCTCGATGACCTACGTAGCTTACACAAATAATAAGGAGGGCAAAATATGAATTTTAATGAAATTAAACTTAGCGTCTGTACATTTCTTGGAGTGGCGGGGGGAATAATTACACAGGCGCTTGGAGGCTGGTCGGAGGATATTGTAACACTTCTCATTTTTATGGCGGTGGATTTTGTCACAGGACTTATTGTGGCTGGGGTATTTAAAGCCTCCGGCAAAACAGAAAGCGGAGCCATAAGCAGCAAGGCGAGCTTTAAGGGACTTTGCAAAAAGTGCGTAATGCTTATGTTTGTTTTGCTTGCACACAGACTTGACATGGCGGTGGGCGCAGACTACATAAGAAGTGCAACAGTTATAGGCTTTATGCTGAATGAGCTTATATCCATAGTTGAAAATGCAGGTCTTATGGGACTTCCTCTGCCTGAAGTGATTACGAAAGCCATTGAAATATTAAAAAATAAAAAGGAGTAGCTATGTATATTACGGAAGTAATTAAGCAGGCAAAGGCGCTTCGCCCCTCGGAGTATACAGACGTTGAGTATATAAAGTGGTGTGATGAGCTTTCTGCAGATATCAGACGAAACTATGATATTAAATATAAAAGCATTTCTTCTTCGGGAGCGAAGGTTATGCTCCCGGAGAATGTGACAGTACATGATATTTCAAAAATAATTGCAGATGGAAAAGAGCTTAAAAAGACCGATATGCGTGACTTTGGTTTTACTTATGATTATTCAGAGGGTGGTGCTGTTATTAAAAGGTCTGGAGAAAATCCCGGAAGCTTTACTGTTATTTATGCATGTCCTTATACTCCCTTAAGGTATATTAACCTTGACGCAAGTGCTGTGTTCGGTGAGGGAGTGTTTGAAGCAGAGCCTGACTTTTACATAGGCGATACTGTCAAAATAACTGACGAAGATACGGTTTATACTGTGCACATTACAGGCTTTACAGAGGACGGCTTTACATATACAGGGGACGTAGTGCCAACTGGGGAAAAACAGGTGCATTTCTACCGTGAAATAACAGACAAAACCTTGCTTCCCGCCCCTTATGACAGCGCGTATATTGACTTTGTTAATGGAAAGGTATCCTTATACCAGGGTGACGTAGACGGATATAAGACATTTATCGGTCAGTACAACAGAAAAATAAGTGATTATAGGTACTATCTTACACGAAATATGCCAAGGAAAGAGGCAAAAATCAAAAACTGGTTTTAGGAGGTGAAAAGAATGGAATTTATTATGGATGCTCCCCCTATGCTTTCAGGTAATGCGGAGGAGGATATAAAAAACTTGAGGGACCACATTTTAGAGCTTCAGGACGAGCTCGAATATACATTTAAAAGGAGGCTTGCCGGGGATGGAGAATAAAATTACAAAGGAGTTTGCGGCAAAAGCACTAACGGCTTTCAGAAAATATAAAAGCGATAAGGAAGCTTTAAATCAAAGAGTAAGGGAAAATGACTATTGGTACAAGGCAAGATACGGACGCCTTATCAACCCTGCTACAAATGAAACAGAGCCTTCTACGGCATTTATGTTTTCTGCCATAGAAAACAAGTTTTCCGATGCAATTGATAATTTTCCTGTGCCGAATATCCTGGAGCGTGAGCCGGGGGATAAGGAGCTGTCGGAAATTCTTTCAAAAATAGTGCCCGTTCAGCTTGACATGGCAGACTTTAAAAAGGCATACAAAACAAACTGGCGGAGAAAGCTTAAGCATGGCACAGGAATTTACGGAGTGTTTTATAAAAACGGTAAAATCAAAATTTCTCCTATCTCTCTTTTAAACATTTACTGTGATATGCATGTACAAAATGTTCAGGACAGTCAGTTTTTGTTTATAGTCAATGCCGTAGATAATGAAGAGCTTAAGAATACATATCCCCGGCACAAGGACAAGTTTTGCGGAAATGCGACTGTTGAGGGCTTTGACGGCTCCCATGAGATTGATGACCGTACAGAGATTATAGACTGTTACTATAAAAAGGACGGTCAGCTCCATTGTATGAAGCTTTGCAGCGGCGAGGTAATAGAAGCTACCGAAAATGGAGATTATCCCGGCGGCATTTACAGACACGGACTTTATCCTGTTGTATTTGATGTTCTTTATCCGGAGGAGGACTGCCCTTTTGGATTTGGGGTTATAGATATTGCAAAAAACCCCCAGGCATATATAGACAGGCTTGACGGTGCAATTGTTAAAAATGCAGTCCTTTCAAGTAAAACGCGTTTTCTTATAAAGGATAGCGGAGCTGTAAATGAGGACGAGGTTCTTGACTATTCAAATGATATTATACATGTTGCCGGAAGCGTTGACAATGATTCTATAAGAGAGCTTCAGGTTTCGGGACTTCCTGCATATATAATGAATCACAGAAGCAAGAAAATTGAAGAGCTTAAGGAAATAGTCGGTAACCGTGACTTTCAGCAAGGGGGAACGGCAAGGGGTGTTGTTGCCGCAAGTGCTATAACAGCATTGCAGGAGGCGGGAAATAAGCTTTCGCGAAGCGCCATAGACGATGCCTTTGATTGTTACAAGGAGATTGTTACAATGGTTATTGAGCTCATGCGCGAATTTTTTAAGGACAAGCATGTTTATCGCATAACCGGCATTTCCGGAAATAAAGAATTTGCAGAATTCAGCTCTGACATGCTATATAAAAAATCAGCCTTACCTGAATCCTGGAACAGAAAAGAGCCTATATGCTTTGATGTGGAAATTGTTCCACAAAAACAAAATCCGTTCCAGAGAGAAACAAACAACAACACAATAATTCAGTTGTGGCAGACAGGATTTTTCAAGCCGGAATCAGGTGATTCTGCACTTATTGCAATGGAAGCTATGAGCTTTGATGGAAAAGAAAAAATTATAGACAGCCTGAAAAAGAGAAACAAGGATACGAAGGACAGCCTTGTGCCTGTTAATGAAACAGTAGCTGAACTTACAAGAAAAAATACAAGAAAGGAAGGAATACAAAATGAATACGACAGAAATCTTAAAGCTTAACAAAGGTCCTATACGTACGGAAAAAGAAAGTTATCCAAAGCTTACAAATGAAAACTTTCCAAAGCCAAAAACTTCCACAACTCTTAAAACAGATACTCAGAAATCATCCGGTGGCTCTGTAATGCCAACAGGTAAAAACGGCTTTGAGTCAGGAAATCTTAAGGTAAGAGACGCCATGACAAGTCTTGGCTTTGATAATGACAAGATAGGCTGGGACGGGAAGAATGTTACGTATAACAATTCGTATTTTCTCACGCCTGATGAAAATACAGACGGAGTTACAAAAACCAATGCAAATACACTTATTAGTGCCGTAAATAATAGTTATAAAAATTCCGGTATAGACGATTCTGTGGTAGGAGTATCGGCGTATGCGGCAGGCAATGGCAGCAATCCCTATTCTGTAACCTATGGCGAGGGAGGCGTTGTTATGATAGGTGGAATTCCTGTGGAAAACACCATTATAATTGACGGCAAGGCATATGCAAAAAGAAGCTCTGTGGAAAATACTCTGAACAAGGCGGAAGAGCTTTCGGGAAGAAAAAGTGCAGGGGATACGGTAAAGGAATATCTTGAAAAAAACGGTGATGCTATTGAAAGCTATCTTGACCGTATAAATAACTATGATGAGTTTTCTTACAATCCGGAAAATGACCCTGCGTATCTTGCATACAAGGAGCAATATATGAGAGATGCAAGAGAAGCTTATGACGATGCTTACGGACTTGGTGCAGCAAGAACGGGAGGCTATGCAAACAGCGCGGCGCTTACAAGTGCCGCCGGAGAGTATTTTGATCACATGGCTGAGCTTGCAGACCGTATACCTGAGCTTGCTGAGTTTGCCTTTGAAAGATACACAGATAACTTTGATATGCTCATTAACGGTCTGGACCTTTATGGTACTCCAAATGATTTATTCCTTATGGAATATAACGCAAACCTTGAGGACCAGGAAAGAGCTGACGCAGCGGTGGCAGCAGACTATGACAGAGACAGCGACAACAGGGAATTTGAGTACAGAAAATTTCTTGACGAGCAGGAACTAGAGTCAGAGCTCTGGGAAAGAGAAAACATAACAATTCCGGAGCTTATGCTCAAAATGGAGGAGGCAGAAAGGCAGGAAATAAAGGATAATCTGTCCATAGAAAAGTTGCTTGCAGATATTGACGGCAAGAATATTGACAATGAATACAAAAGCAGAAAGTACGGAATATAATAATTTTCAATTGTTTACACAATGTTTACAACAAAAAGGATTGACTGGGCGCCTTTGTAATGGTAAAATACAGGTATAAGACTAATCCTGAAGGGAGTAATAGTATATGCGCAGCTGTGCTTTTTGCGGACGTGATCTTGGCCCTGGCGAAAAATGCAATTGTCAGGGAGCACAAAGGGCAAGAATGTCAAAGGATACGGATAATACTGAAAATAAAACATACAGCGGATGGCAGGAAAACACATACAAAACAGGCTACACCAAGGAAAAAAATAAAAGGTTTAAATTTAAAAAGCCTCACTTTAAAAAACCAAATTTTAGAAAGCCTGATTTTAAAGGTAGTGCCAAAGGCGTGTCCGGCTTTACAAAAAGGTTTTTACATGACCCTGTAAACGCTGTGATAAATCCGGGAATTTTAAGTTCATTGCAAATTGTGTTTATTTTTATAGGTGCGGCACTTGCCGTCGCTCTGTGCGGATTTTTTCTTTATTCAAGACTTATAAGTCCAATCATGAAAGGCATTGCATCTGCAAGTGCTCCTTTGGGAACACAGGTTATGTTCCCCGGGTACAATATAGGAAACTTACTCAGATTTGTATTTTCGGGTGTTGTAATATTTACCCTTATGGAATTTGTGTTTACAGGTGTTCTTTATGTTGTAAACAGGTTTATTTTGAAACGCAGTACAGGCTTTTTCGTTTTTGCCGCAAGACCTGCATCTGCCATGGTTCCTGTTATGATATTCGGATTTCTTGGTGCGATTTTAAGCTTTTTCTCCATATTTGCATGTATTATGCTTCTTATGACGGGAGTTGTGTTAAATGTAGCGCTTATGTATGAGGCGCTTCGCTCGGAGTGGAGCAATATGCCTGCATCTCGCGTCCTTTATCTTATGGGAATCAGTTACTTTTTGTTTTTCGTGGTTATTTTTAATATTCTGAGGATAATATAATATGGATAATGAGTTTGTCTGTGACCTTCAAAGAGACAATCTAAAAATAATTCAGAAAAAGAATGGCTTCCGTTTTGGAACGGACGCCGTTCTTTTGTCGGATTTTGCAAGAAATGTAAAAGCAAGAACAATACTTGACCTGTGTACAGGAAGCGGCGTAGTGCCCATACTTCTTTATGCAAAAACAAATGCAGTGAAAATTGTGGGTGTTGAGCTTCAAAGTGAGATTGCTCATATGGCAAAAAGGTCAGTGGAGCTTAACGGCATACAGGACAGGGTGGAGATTGTGGAAGGTGACTTAAGAGCTTTAAAATTTAAAAAGCATACCTTTGATCTTGTTACCTGTAACCCTCCCTATATGGAAAAGGGCGTGGGTGATATAAACGAGTTTGACACAATAAGCATTTCAAGGCATGAAATAATGTGTACATTAGAAGATGTGGTAAAGGCGGCAGCCCATATGTTAAAGGATAAAGGGCATTTTGTAATGGTGCACAGACCTGCACGTCTTGCAGATGTGATATGCGCCATGCGAAAGTTTAATCTGGAGCCAAAGCGTATGAGAATGGTACATTCAAGACCTGACTCTCCGCCCTCATTATTTCTTATAGACGGAGCATTAAACGGAGGTCGTGAGCTTAGAATTCTGCCGCCCCTTATAATGCAGGACGAAAGCGGCGGAGAAAGCAGGGAGCTTCGGGATATTTACGAAAGAGAGTGTAAATAAAATGGAAAAGGGTATTTTATATCTTTGTGCAACGCCTATTGGCAACCTGGGAGATGTTTCTTCAAGGTTTCTTGAGGTGTTTAACATGGTGGACTTTATTGCGGCAGAGGATACAAGGCAGACGGTAAAGCTCCTTAATTTCTTTGATATTAAAAAGCCTCTTATAAGCTACCACGAGCATAACAAGGCGGAAAAGGGAGAATATATTTGCTCACTTCTTGAAGAGGGCAAAAATGTTGCTCTTGTATCGGACGCAGGCACTCCCG
Organism: uncultured Lachnospiraceae bacterium; assembly: GCA_964632665.1. Taxonomy (GTDB): domain Bacteria; phylum Bacillota; class Clostridia; order UBA1381; family UBA1381; genus RGIG9115. Next base: position 7,709 of record CAZWCO010000010.1, read on the forward strand.
CAATTTCCGACCCCGGCGAAGACCTGGTAAGGCTTTGTATAGAAAAAAATCTTAATGTAACATCTGTTCCCGGACCTGTGGCACTTATAAATGCACTTATACTGTCGGGACTTCCTACAAAGAGATTTGCCTTTGAAGGATTTTTATCTGTAAACAAGCGTCACAGAAATGAGCATTTAAAGTCTGTTCGCCATGACACCCACACTCTTATTTTTTACGAGGCGCCACATAAGCTCAAGTACACTCTTGAGGATATGCTTGAAATACTGGGGGATAGGAAAATCGCAATTGTGCGTGAGCTTACAAAGCTTCATGAGGAGGTTAAGAGAACAACACTCGGTGAGGCTGTTGCTTATTATGAAGAGAATAAGCCAAGGGGAGAATATGTTCTTGTAATAGAGGGTGCAAAGGAAGAAGCGCCGGAGGAAAATTTTTGGGACGCCATGACGGTAAATGAACATGTGGAATATTATGTAAACCAAGGCGAAAGAGATAAGGAAGCCATTAAAAAGGTTGCCGCAGACAGAAATTTGCCGAAGCGGCAGGTATATGATATTTTCCACGGTATTGAAAGAAAGGAAGAGACGGAGTGATGAAAAAGAGTACAGGAAAGCTGCTGGCAGGTCTCGCCGTTGCAGGTGCGTTTTGCTATAAGGCGGCAAAGAGCATGGGTATCATGGACAGAATAAAGTATAAGGATGAATATGAGGCTCTTGACAGATATGTAAAAAGCCATTATCCCACAGCTAAGCTCTCGCCTCTTGAGGAAACAGATACGGGATTTGTCTGCGTGGTAACAAAGCCGGAGGGGAGTATGATACTCCTTTCAATGACAGAGGCAAGTGACGGAGTTTATGTGTTTTCGGAAAAAGAAATATAAGCAATGGTGTTTATGATGTGTAATATATAGGTCATTAATTGACATGGAGGATATCTTTTGTTGTAAGAATTTTATTGTAATAGCTGACAACAAAGCGATTAATCATGAATCTTATTAATAAAAATAAACACTCGGCGTTGAGTGCTTAGAAAATAGGTATTGACAAATGTAAAGCGTTTTGGTATAATAAGCGTAGAAAAAGATAGGAAGTCAACAGACGATTGACCCTAAATAGTGATTAAAAGAATATAACCGCTAAGTTTGGTCGCTTGGGCGGTTATTTCTTTTTGCTGAAAATTGTATAGCAAAGACCAACGATTCCAACAATCAGGGTCGTAAATACAAACAAACCTTCATATGTAACCATGGCATTCCCCCTTTCCGAGGGAAAAAGAAGCGAAAACCCTCTATGATAATAAAGGGTCAACCGCCTAACGTCTATAAAGATGAGTAAAATTCAACGCGACTTCCTATCCATGAGGTATCATATCAAATTTGTCGGACATTGTCAATACAAAGACACTTTAGGTGTCATTTTTTTATTGTGGGAAAATACTAAAGAAAAGACTTGCAAATTAAATTTTTTTATGATAAAATGTTTCTAACCACGTACATATTAATACTAACAAGTGTGTATTTTAAAAATGTAAAAATACATGCTCTATTTTCATATACACTTGTTTAGTATATTGATGTGCGTGGTTGCTCAGAGTCATGTGTTTTTTGGTGCGTGGCTTTGACTGCGCACCTTTTTATTTGCAAATAATTTCAGTAGGAGGTAAAAGAACAGTTACGCAAATAAGGATGCGATAAATACATAAGAGAGGTGTTTTAAATGAAAAAATTATTATCGGTAGTTTTGACAGCAGTAATGCTTGCAAGTACATCAGTGTTTGCCTTTGAAGACATTAAGGGTCACAAGTATGAAAAGGAAATGGCAGACCTTAAAGAGTGGGGATATGTAACAGGGTATGAGGATAATTCATACTGCCCTGATAGAACACTGACACGTGCTGAGGCAGCACAGATGATGAGAATGGCGATATATCCGTTGGAGCCTTTTGAGGGATTGGCATATGAGCAGGTTTTTTCTGATGTTATTTTAAGCGATTGGGAATGTGCGCCTATATATATTCTTTCGTCTCAGCACATAATTAATGGCTTCCCTGACGGCACCTTCAGGCCTAAGGAAAATGTAACGGTTGCCCAGGCACTAAATGTGTGTCTTAAAATGACAGGCTATAGTGAGTATATAGAAAAAGACACTACGCCATGGTATGATGGAGTAGTTTCTGCGGCTGTTAAATATGGATTTGCAGAGGGTTTAACTTTAGAGCCGGAAAAGGATATTACACGGGGTGAAATGGCAAAGCTTATTCATAATACTGTAAATACACCTGTTGTAATAGTAACAGGATTTGGCATGGACGAAGAAACAAAAGAACCGCGTCCCGAAACTGAAATTGCGGACGGAAAAGACGGACGCTCCTTTGTTACACTTATTAGAAACTATAATACAAACATGGATTTTAAGAATTTAGACAAGCTGATTGCACAGGATAAGGAAATAGCATGTGGTATTCTTGGACTTGACAATGAAAAAGATTTAAAATTAAAGGGTAGGGAAAACCATATATACGATTATGAAGCTATGAAGACTTTCCGTTATAACGGAAGACCTGTAACATTGGAGCTTAGGTTTTGGGATGATACATTAATGAACATAGCTTTAAAATTTGAAAACAATTCTGAAACTGCCTATGAGTTTGCGGTCGGTACACATGATTATTTTGTTAAGAAGTTTGGAAATGATGGAGTAGACGAAGGATTGGAAAAGCTTACAATAGAGGATTTTCTTGCAGAAGAAAATAAAAGCTTTTCGAAAAGCTGGTCAGAAATTGATGAAGATTGGTTAAATCACGATGCTTGGGAAGAAGACCTTAAGGAAATGCAGACATCATTTGAATTTAAGATAACGGCAGGCTATTTTGGGACAGGAACACAGTCAGAATTAAAAAATCTGGGAATGGTAAGTGTTGGAATGAATATGAAACCGGTGGACCCTATAAGTGTGGAAAGACCAGTTGGAGGCGTAAATGTTTTACGCAAATAATTAAAAGAACAGCTATTGCGTTTTGACGCAATAGCTGTTCTTTATATGTCGCTCTCGTAAGCTTCATAAAGTTTATGTTTTAGTCTTCTTTCTTTGCGTTTGCAATAACCTTTTCAGTAATTGCAGCAGGAGCAGGCTCATATCTTGAGAATTCGAATGTGAACTCGCCTCTGCCCTGGCTCATGGAGCGAAGGTCTGTTGCATACTTGTGCATTTCTGAAAGTGGCACTTCAGCTTCAACCATGTTAAGTCCCGGCTTGTCGCTGTCGCCCATGCCCATAATCTGACCGCGGCGCTTATTTATATCGCCGATGATATCGCCCATGATGCTTTCAGGTATGTAAACCTTAAGGCTGCCGATTGGTTCAAGGAGTATTGGGTTTGCAGCTGCCATACCTGCTTTAAATGCCAGAGTAGCGGCTGTTTTAAACGCCATTTCTGATGAGTCAACAGGGTGGTAGGAGCCGTCAAGGAGAGTAGCTTTCATATTAACAACAGGGTATCCTGCAAGAACGCCGTGCTTACATGAATCACGAAGTCCTTTCTCAACTGCAGGGAAGTAGTTCTTTGGAACGCTACCGCCAAATACGCTTTCCTCAAATATAAGGTCCTCGGTAATGCCCGGCTCAAATTCAATCCACACGTGACCGTACTGACCGTGACCGCCTGATTGCTTCTTGTGCTTTCCTTCAACCTTTGCCTTGCCTCTGATTGTTTCACGGTATGGAACAATCGGCTCTTCAAGTACAACATTTACTGCGTACTTTGAGCTGAGCTTGCTTATAAGCACGTCAATGTGCTGCTCGCCAAGACCGCTTATAATAGTTTGCTTTGTTTCTGTGTTATTTGAAACAGTGAATGTCGGGTCCTCATCCATAAGCTTTGTAAGGCCGCTTATAATCTTTTCCTCGTCACCCTTTGCCTTTGGCATAACTGCCATTGAAAGAACAGGCTGCGGGAATTCAATACCTGTAAGAATAATATCCTTACCCATATCGCAGAGGGTGTCTCCGGTTTTTGTTTTGTCAAGCTTTGCAACAACACCGATGTCGCCTGCCTTAATGCGTTTTGCTTCAATTTGCTTTTTGCCGGAAAGGAGGAATACCTTTCCTATCTTTTCCTGGGTGCTCTTGTTCGGGTTATAAAGAACAGAGTCTGCATTTACATCACCGGAATAAACTCTGAACATTGACATTTTACCAACGTATGGGTCAACAACTGTCTTGAATACAATTGCAGCGGTTGTTTCTTCTTCTGTCTGCACAACCTCAACAGGCTCGCCGCTTGACGCTGTGTATGCAAGCTGTTCAATTTCTGACGGAGACGGGAGATACTTGCCTATGCCGTCCATAAGGCTTCGAACACCTATGTTGTCCTGACCGGAGCCGCAGTATACAGGGTAAATGCTGCCGTCCTTAACACCTTTTCTTATAGCCTTTTTAATTTCGTCAAAGGTAAATTCCTCGCCGTTAAAGTACTTTATCATAAGCTCTTCGTCTGTTTCGGCAATAGCTTCCATTATCATTTCACGAAGAGGCGCAACAGTTTCTGCCATTCCCTCGGGAACAGGAATGTCAACTCTGTCCATTCCTTCGTACCGGCGTGCTGTCATGTCAACTATATCAACAAAGCCTTTAAATTCATCATTTTCACGGATAGGATATACAAAAGGAGTAACACCCTTACCAAAAACTGCTTTCATCTGTTCAAGAGTTTTTTCGTAGCTTGCTCTGTCATCGTCAATCTTGTTTACAAAGAACATTGTAGGAATTCCGCGTGCCTTTGCATAAGAGAATGAATGTTCCGTTCCAACAGAAACGCCGCTTCTTCCGCTAAGTACAATAAGTGCAGAGTCTGCCGCACGTACAGCTTCCTTAACATCGCCTACAAAATCAAAAAATCCCGGAGTATCAAGAATATTATATTTCATGCCCTTCCATTCAATCGGAGCAAGCGCTGTTGAAATAGAAAATCCACGCTTAATTTCCTCAGGGTCACAATCGCTTATTGTGTTTCCGTCCGCAACCTTGCCTATTCTGTCGGTCATTCCTGCGTTATATAGCATAGCTTCGGTCATTGTAGTCTTTCCGCACTTACCATGCCCCATTATCGCCACGTTGCGAATTTCGTCCATTGCATATTCTTTCATATTTTATACCTCCTGTTTATTATATTAAAACGATAACTTCGTTTCAAATCCTATAAACATTATATACCCATTTAAAAGTAATGTAAACAAAAATAAACTCGTCATTTTATTAGAAAAACAAGGGTGATTTTTGTGCATATTTTATTTGGATGTAAAAATTTGTTGTATAATTTTGTGCAAAATGCACACAATTTTTTTAAATTCATCAATATATGAAAATTACGGACAAAAAATATTTTGTTTTTTTAAAAATACCCTTGCAAAAGGCATGAAAATAATATATAATAACTCTAAGTGTGAAATTTTTGTGGGAGCTGATGAGATTTTATGAAAATTCTTGTTGTTGATGATGAGAAATTACTTGTAAAAGGTATAAAATACAACCTTGAGCAAGAGGGCTATACAGTAGAAACTGCTTTTGACGGCGAGGAGGCAGTGCGCCTTGCTCATGACGACTCAATAGACCTTATTCTGCTTGACCTTATGCTTCCTAAGATGGATGGTCTTTCTGTGTGCCGCAGCGTAAGAAGCTTCTCAAATGTTCCTATCATTATGCTTACTGCAAAAAGTGAAGATATTGATAAAATTCTCGGTCTTGAATACGGCGCTGATGATTATATTACAAAGCCGTTTAATATAAGAGAGGTTTCCGCCCGTATAAAAGCAATTTTAAGACGTGTAAACCCTGTTAAAAAGGGTGACAGGGACAAAGTTCTTGTTTCGGGCAATATTAAGCTTGATTATAACTTTAAGCGTGCCACTATCGGCGACAGAACAATTGAGCTTACAGGTAAGGAGTTTGAGCTTCTTGAGCTGTTTCTCAAAAATCCGGGTAAGGTATATACACGTGAAAATCTTCTTGACATTGCATGGGGCTTTGACTATCCCGGTGATGTAAGAACTGTTGACGTTCACATCAGACGTCTCAGAGAAAAGGTAGAAGAAAGCCCTGCCGAGCCTCAGTATATAATGACAAAATGGGGTGTAGGCTACTACTACCGTAAGGATTAATGAAAGGAATAAAACATATGAAAAAGAGGTTTTTTGCAATACTCCTTGCAATTTGCAGCCTTGCGTCAAGTGCTGCCTTTGCTGAGGAGATTATCCCTACAATTACAACATCAACAGAAAGAGAAATTTGTCTTGATGTGCCCCGGGGTAAATTTACAAACGGTGTTTTTATGGTGCCGGTAAGAAGAATATGTGAAATGTTTAATGCAAGCTGTGACTGGTACGGAGAAGAGCAAAGAATAATAATCAATACTCCCGATAATATAACCAGGCTTTTCCTTTACATAGGCAATGACACTCTGCAGATATTTACTTTTACAAGTGTTATTACAGGTACAAATGAGTATTTGCCTCTTGATGCTCCTCTTGAAATAGTAAATGACAGAACCCTTGTTCCTTTTGAGCAGATTTGCAGGGCTCTTAAGGGAGAGTGTGTATGGTCAGAGGACAAATCCTCTGTAACCGTCAAGGTTCCGGCAGAGCTTTCGGAAGACCGTGCAGAAATATATCTCAAAGCAGATGCTCAGGATATTAAGGCAGGAGATGAAATAACTGTTGATATCATGGCTAAAAACCTTGATATATCTGATAAATTTGATTTTATCGGTTACTCTGCAGGTGTAATTTTTAATAAAAGTGAATTTGAGTATGTGTCTGCTAAGCTTGAGGGTAACACAGACCCTGCCGTTGAATATATAAAGGCGGAAAATATTAATTTTACAGACGATTCAATCAAAACAGTTTGCCTGAACCCTGTTGCTTTTGATTACGGTGACGAGGATGTATGTATCGGCAAAATAGTTTTAAAAGCATTGACAGATAATGGCGGAGAAGTAAAGCTTTCCAACAGGATTTACACAATTGGTGATGATACAGCTTTGGTTTATTCTCATAACGAAACATCAGAATATATTATGCTCAGCCGAGGTACACAGCTTAAAATTGATACAACACCTGTAACATTAAATTAACTTATAAATACTCACAAACAAAAACCCGCAGCTTGCGGGTTTTTGTTTGTGAGTATTTTAAATAACGCATAAATATTGTGTTATTAACAAATAAATTTAAAAAAACACACAAGCTGTTGATAATTACATGTAAAAACTCGAGTAAACACAAGGAAAACAAAGACTTTTTCTTATGTAAAAAGTCACTAAAAACCCCCGCAAAAACAAAATAATTTTGTATGGTATTTTTTTTACAAAAAGCTTGATTTTATTGGACTTTTCCTGTATAATGGTATCGTTGTGACAAATGTGTATTGGTGAAA
>CAZWCO010000011.1:0-14445 GCA_964632665.1 uncultured Lachnospiraceae bacterium
TGTAAAAATGCATGCTCTATTTTCATATACACTTGTTTAGTATATTGATGTGCGTGGTTGCTCGGAGTCATGCGTTTTTTGGTGCGTGGCTTCGACTGCGCACCTTTTTATTTGCAAATAAATTTCAGGAGGTTAAAAAGCAGTTACGTAAGTAAAGGTGCAATAAATACTTAAGAGAGGTGTTTCAAATGAAAAAATTATTAGCATTGGGTTTGGCAGCGGTAATGCTTACCAGCACATCAGTATTTGCCTTTGAGGACATCAAGGGTCACAAATACGAAAAGGAAATGGCAGACCTTAAAGAGTGGGGATATATAACGGGATATGAGGACAATGCATACCGCCCTGACAGAACATTGACACGTGCCGAGGCAGCACAGATGATGAGAATGGCAATGTATCCTTTGGAGCCTTTTGAGGGCTTGGCATATGACCAGGTTTTTTCTGATGTTGTTTTGAGCGATTGGGCGTGTGAGTCCATATATATACTTTCATCTCAACGTGTAATAAATGGTTTTCCTGACGGTACTTTCAGACCTGAGAAAAATGTAACGGTTGCCCAGGCACTGAATATGTGTCTTAAAATGACAGGCTATGGTGAATATATAGAAAAAGATACTATACCATGGTACAATGGAGTAGTGTCGGCAGCTGTTAAATACGGATTTACGGATGGTTTAACTATAGAGCCGGAAAAGGATATTACACGCGGCGAAATGGCAAAGCTTATTCATAATACGGTCAATATTCCTCTTGTTTTGGTGACAGGCTGGAGCGTGGATGAGGAAACAAAAGAACCGACTGCGGAAACAGAAATAGCTGACGGAATAGACGGACGCGCCTTTGCAACGCTTATTAATAACTATAATACAAACATTGATTTTAAAAAATTAGATAAGTTGATTGCGCAGGATAAGGAAACAGTTTGCGGCATGCTTGGATTGGACGTTGAAAAAGATTTAGAATATAAGGGCAGGGAAAACTATGTATATGATTACGAAGCCACGAAGACTTTCCGTTATAATGGAAGACCTGTAACACTGGAGCTTAGGTTTTGGGACGATACATTAATGAGCATAGTTTTAAAATTTGAAAACAATCCTGAAACGGCGTATGAGTTTGCCGTTAATACACATGAATTTTTTGCAGAGAAGCTTGGAAATGACAGAGTAGACGAGGGCCTCGAAAAGCTTACGATGGAGGATTTTCTTGCAGAGGAAAACAAAAGCTTTTCAAAAATCTGGTCAGAAGTTGATGAAAATTGGACAAATCACGAAGCGTGGGAAGAAGACCTTAAGGAAATGCAAACATCATTAGAATTTAAAATAACAGCCGGCTACTTTGGAACAGGTACACAGGCAGAATTAAAAGATATGGGAATGGTAATCGTTGGAATGAGCATAAAACCGGTGGACCCTATTACTGTGGAAAAACCAATTGGGGCGTAAATGTTTTGCGCAAATAATTTTTAATTATACCATTCGCGTGAGTTGTATGTGCAGACAGAAAATATTTAAAGTGCTGCTTTTCGGTATGGCTTTTCCTATGTTATAAAGAATTCAGCCATTCACATTATATTGTGTATGGCTGAATTCTTTATCGTCTTTCTTTTATCTGCCCATTCCTGTATGCTTCAAGAAGTGCCTCAAGAGCCTTAACTCTTTCCTGTATCCCTGATCCGTCATCAGTTTCTTCTATGAGAACTCTATGCTTCATCAGTTCAACCTCGGAAATGGTGGGGAGCTCGATGTTGTTTTTCCATTCTTCAGGGCGGTGCTTTGCAAATGCCATATACCTGGAGCTGAATATAAATGTGTATCCGCCGATACCTGTGGTTGGCTGATACGCCTTTGATATTCCGCCGTCTATCATAAACAAAAGTCCCTCGCCCTTGACGGGATTTTCTCCAAGCCTTACAGGCACATGTCCGTTTATTATATGACCTCCGTCTTTAACTTCAAATTCTTTAAGAATTTTCTCGCATGTATCCCTTTTCTCAATCAGGGTGTAGTAGGAGTTCATTATTTCCTTGCCCGGTGTCTTATCCTCTATAAAATAACGTTCAAATGCCCCAAGCTTACTTTTCCCGAACAGGGGAGAGTGCTTGCCGCACCACAGATACCAGAAAATATCTGTGCAGGGCGAATTCACTTCGCTGCTTGAGAAATATGCCTTGCGTACCGCTTCGTTTATATAGTCAAGATACTCCTTGCCCTGCATTTCGCCGGAGCCGATATCAACTTTTTTAAATTCTCCAGCCTCTGTCATTGGTATACAGCCGTGGTATAACAGATTATTATTATACACACGGTACATGCTGCCTTTTTCATACAAGAACCGAATATGCTTCTGGAGCCTTGAGCTGTGCATAAATGACGCGGCAAGAGTGTTCATAAGGTCCTCTTCCTCGGAGGTTAATTTCAAAGGATTTTCAGGGTCAACTGTTGGGAAGTTACTGTCACATAAGGGGTAGCTTTTACTCTCTATTTCCACAGACTTTTCCTTAAAATTAATCTGTGGCAAAATATTTCTGTGTTCCATCCGGTATTCAGGGCGGCGGAGATATAGCTGTCCTTCCAGCTTAAACTGAATAATGGTAATTGCCTTATGCATCTTGGCCGCAAGCTCTATACTTACCCTGTCATACTTGCTCTCGTCAAGAACGTGAGGAAGAAATCTTGTACAAGGGTCATTTTTATAAACCTGTGATGCAAACATTGAAAGAGGTCGGAGGTTAATTCCATATCCGTCCTCAAGACAGTCAAAGTTATTATAGCTTGTACCTATTCTGATAACATTTGCAATACATGTAAGATTGCCTGACGCTGCGCCCATCCACACAATGTCATGGTTACCCCATTGAATATCTACATGGTGGAAGCTCATAAGCTCGTTCATAATCAAATCTGCACGTGGGCCTCTGTCAAATATGTCGCCAATTACGTGAAGCCTGTCAACAGAAATGTCACGTATCATTTTGCAAAGAACAGTTATAAACTCCTTTGCAACTCCGGCTCTCAGTATTGCGCTGATTATCCGTTCAAAATGCACGTCCTTGTTTCCGCCACGGAAATATAAAAATTCCTCTATAACGTACGAAAAATTTGACGGTGTTTTTTTGCGTATGCTGGAAATTGTATATTTTCCTGCCAGGTCACGAAAAAGCTCAATAAGAGCAGAAACCTTAAGCTTAAACCATTCATCAAAATTTTCTTGCTTTAACGCATCTTTAAGGTGCATTTCCGGCTCATAAACCATGCCCGCAAGTGTCGCTCTGTCTTTTTCTGTCATCGTCCTTGAAAAAAGCTCGTCAATACGCATTTTTATAACGCCGGACGCACTTTTTAGCTGATGAATAAAGGCCTCATGCTCGCCATGCAGGTCGCTGAAAAAGTATTCCGTACCCTTTGGCATGCCGCTTATTGTCAGCAGGTTTATCATTTCTGCAGATGCCGCATCAATATTTGGGTAGCTGTCTGACAAAAGGCGTAAATATTGTAAATCAAGCATATATTGCTTCCTTTCCTGATCTAGTTTTGTTTAAGATGTTTTATAGCTGTTTCAAGTTGAATATCCCCGTTGCCTGTGTCCTCCACAACAATATCGGGGGTAATTCCCTGTCCCTCAACGCATGTGCCAAGGGGAGTGTAATATTTTGCAACTGTCACTGTCATTCCGGAGCCGTCCGAAAATCCTACAACATTTTGCATAACGCCTTTTCCATAGGTTTTTGTGCCAATAACTGTTGCTTTTTTATAATCCCGTAGTGCTCCGGTCATAAGCTCTGCGGCGCTTGCGGAGCTTCCGTTAACAAGCACGACTATGGGGAGTGTCATTTCGTCCTTGTCCGACTTCATTTCTGTTCTGTTTCCTTGCTTATCCTCGTAATACATAATAAGCCCCTCAGGCACAATGGTATCAATAACGTTGCTCACAACCTGCAGGTCGCCGCCGCCGTTGTCTCGAAGATCAATTATAAGCTTCTCCATTCCTTTTTCTGTGAGCTCTGTCACTGCTTTGTTAAATTCCTTGTCGGTGGAGGGCTCTTTTTGGGACATGGTGTTGTTAAAGCCGGAAATTTTAATGTATCCTATTTTATCATCCTTTAATGAAAAGGTCACAGTATCTTCATGTATTCTCTCTCTTGTAACAGTAAGGTTTATGTGCTTTGTTCCTCTTTTTACTGTAACCTCCACAGGCGTATTCTCCACGCTTTTGTCAAGGTCAACACCTTTTATTTTGTTGACAGCCTCTGTCATTTGTGAGCCGGTATAAGCTACTCCGTCTACGGCGGTTATTACATCGCCTGTTTGTATACCTGCTCTTTTCCCCGGGGAATTGTCCATAACAGAGGTAACAAGTATTTCGTCCTTTTCCTTGTCGAATATAACAGTAATTCCTATTCCGACAAAATCACCTTTGGAGCTGTCCCTATACTCTGAAAACTGTTTTTTGTTGTAATATATGGTATAAGGGTCCTCAAGTGACGCAGTAAGGGCAAGAGCCGCCATGTCTGCCGCCTCTTCCTTGTCATAATCGTACAAAAACTTGCTGTCAAGTACGTTTTGAATTCCCGATAGCTTCGAATATAATCCCGAATGGACGTAAATATCGTATATTCCTCGTGCTGTCCATGCAGCGCCGCCGCCAATTGCTGCCGCTACTACCACTGCCACAATAGATTTTTTGCTCAAGCCTTAAAACTCCTTTTTAACAAAAAGGCTGTCTTGAATTAAGTCAAAACAGCCTGTTTTTTCATATTTTCATTGAATCGGATGCAAGATACTTATGAACCATCATAGCTACCTTGAATACAATCGCCTGGTCAAACTTTCTAAGGTCAAGACCTGTAAGCTTGTATATCTTCTCAAGACGGTAAACAAGTGTATTTCTGTGAACAAAAAGCTGTCTTGATGTTTCGCTGACGTTAAGGTCATTTTCAAAGAACTTGTTAATTGTCAGAATTGTTTCATCGTCAAGTGAAGCTATATCTCCCTTTTTAAATACTTCCTGGAGGAAGAGCTCGCAAAGCTTGATTGGGAGCTGATAAATAAGACGTCCGATACCAAGATTGTCGTAGTTTAAGATATATTTCTCTTCTTCAAAAACCTTGCCAACCTCAAGAGCAATCTGTGCTTCTTTGTAGCAGCTGTTAAGCTCGTCAAGGGTTGCGGCAATTGTGCCTACGCCAACCAATGTGTTAAGGAAGGTCTCGCCGTTAACTGTGTCAACGATTGACTGAGCAATCTGCTGAAGCTCCTCGTCTGTTGGGAGCTGACGCATTTCCTTAATAAGAACTACATTTGAGCTGTCAACGCTTATTACAAAATCATGCTCTTTGTCCGGGAACATATTACGGATTACTTCGTATATTCCGGAGTCGGAACGCTCGTTGGATTTAACATAAAATACAGCACGGGGAACGTCTGCTTCAACATGAAGCTCCTTTGCTTTCTGATGAAGGTCAAATGCAAGAAGGTTGTCGAAAATAATATTTTGCATAAACATTGTCTTGTCATATTTTTCATCGTAGTAATGACGTACATTGTTTGCTGCTACAACAACAGCGCTGCAGCAAACCTTGGAAACCTCGTCAGTACCCTCAACATATACTATATATTCTGAGTAAGGCTTATTCGAAAGAACCTTTACTGTATAGCCGTCTTTAAACAAAATCTTGTCGCTGCTTGAAATGGCATATACCAAATCCTCCAAAACCTCGGGTCTTGGCTCTGCTCCTGTGGACGCAAGTATAAGTCCCTGAGTATCGGCAATACCAAATCTTTTTGGGAATACATCAGCCATCTGGGTGATAATATTCTGAAATGCCTTGCTAATCATTTTTAACATTCCTCCCGCGTAATTTAAAAATTTGCGTACTTATTATATAATTATACACCAATTTTTTTGGATTTGCAAGGCTTTTTTTGAAAAATTTTTGAATTATTTGTAAATAATCGGCATTAAACATACTTTTTCATTTGTTTAAGAGCACTTTTTTCAAGTCTTGACACCTGTGCCTGACTTATGCCTATTTCATTGGCAACCTCCATTTGTGTTCTGCCGTGGAAAAATCGCAGGTTTAAGATGTGCTTTTCTCTTTGGTCAAGATGCTTCATTGCCTCGTTTATGGATATGTTTTCGAGCCAGCTTTCATCATTGTTTTTTTCGTCTTTTACCTGGTCCATTACATAAATTGCTTCGCCGCCGTCATGATAGACAGGCTCAAACAAAGATACAGGATCGGATATTGCGTCAAGAGCAAAAACCACGTCTTTTTTTGGCAGGTTAAGCTCCTTTGCAATTTCTGAAATTGTAGGCTCTCTTGAATTCTGGTTTACAAGACGCTCCTTTACCTGAAGTGCCTTGTAGGCAATATCTTTAAGTGAACGTGAAACACGTATGGAATTATTGTCCCTGAGATATCGTCTTATTTCGCCTATTATCATGGGGACGGCATAGGTGCTGAACTGAACATTTTGCGAAAGGTCAAAGTTATCTATTGCCTTTATAAGTCCAATACATCCTACCTGAAACAAATCGTCCGGGTTTTCACCTCTGCCCGAAAATCTTTGAATTACACTAAGGACAAGACGTAAATTTCCGTGAACAAATTTTTCACGGGCGGCTGTATCCCCAGCCTTTATTTTTAAAAACAGCTCTTGTTTTTCCTCTCTTGAAAGTACCGGCAGCTTAGAAGTGTTAACGCCGCATATTTCAACCTTGTTGATCAATGTATTTTCCCTCCTCTTATTAAAAGGGGCTGTTGCCTTTAGCGCAGATCGTTCAAATGCATCTAAATTCTTTCAGCCCCTTATGTAACAAGGAAGAACAGAGCCGTTTAAAAATATTCTGTCCTGAAAAATACGCAGTTATTCCACAGGAATAAAAAATTGTAAATTATTTGCCTAGATGTTGACAATATAAGGATTTTTTGATAAAATTATAATACCTATTTTTGTACATTGAGGTAGATAATATATGTTTGATAAATTAGAGGCACTTGAAGAGAGGTTTAATTCCCTTGCAGAGAAAATAAGCGATCCGGCGGCCATGGAGGACAGAGCTGCATGGACAAAAATGTGCAAGGACCACTCTGATATTTCACCCATTATTGAAAAGTATAAAGAATACAAGGCAGCAAAGAAAACTATTGCAGATGACAAGGAAATGCTTGCAGAGGGAGCGGAAAAAGATTTTGAAGAGATGCTCCGTGAGGAAATCGCAGAAAAGGAAAAGGAGCTTTCGGAAATTGCAGATGAGCTTAAAATTCTGCTTCTTCCAAAGGACCCCAATGACGAGAAAAACGTTATTGTGGAAATAAGAGGCGGCACCGGCGGAGATGAGGCGGCACTTTTTGCAGCAGACCTTATGCGTATGTATTCAATGTACGCAGAGGCAAGACGCTGGAAAATAGATGTTTTAAACTCTAACCCCACAGATATTGGTGGCTATAAGGAAATATGCTTTTCCATAGAGGGTGCCGGCGCATATTCAAGGCTTAAGTTTGAAAGCGGCGTGCACAGAGTACAGAGAGTTCCTGCAACAGAGTCCGGCGGTCGTATTCACACATCTGCCGTAACAGTTGCCGTGCTTCCGGAGGTTGAGGATGTTGAAGTTGAGATAAACCAGAACGACCTTCGTATAGATGTGTTCCGTGCAGGCGGCCCCGGCGGTCAGTGCGTTAATACAACAGACTCTGCCGTGCGTGTTACTCACATTCCCACAGGTATCGTTGTATCCTGTCAGGATGAGAAGTCACAGCACAAGAACAAGGATAAGGCAATGAAGATACTCAGGTCACGTATATATGATCACCTTGAAGCAGAGCGTCACAAGGAAATAGCTGACGAGAGAAAATCCCAGGTGGGCTCCGGTGATAGAAGCGAAAGAATAAGGACATATAACTTCCCACAAGGAAGAGTTACAGACCACAGAATAAATCTTACCATATACAAGCTTGAACAGTTTTTGAACGGCAGTATAGACGAGGTGATTGACGCTCTCATAACTGCTGACCAGAGTGAAAAGCTTGCAAATGCCGATGAGTAAAGGAAGCGATGTTTATGAAACGTAAGTATAAAATACTTATAATCCTTGGCATTATAATTGTTGTAATTATAGCTACTGTTTTTGGGGTGTATGAGTTTTACGCTAAAAACAAAATAGAATCAGCTCTCCAGAAGGCTCAGAATGTACTTGTTGACGAGGATATAAGAAAAGAAGTTGACACCTTTGTGACAGAGCTGGAGGAAACAGGTGTTCTTGACGCTGCACAGGTACAGGAATACACAGAGCAAAAGGAAAGCTACGAGCAAAAAAATACTGTTGAACAGCAATCTGCGCCTGCGCCAAAGAAAAAGCAGGAAACTCTTGTGGATAAGGTAAAGGGAGCTATGACAACGGACGAGTTTTCATTTGCCATGTCCATGTACGGAAAAGTAGATGCAGGATATGTTTTAAGCAATATAAACACAGACAGGGCGGCTGTTAAAAAGTACCTGAAAAGTGTACTTACAAGCGATGAAATTTCAAAGAGCCTTGCCATATACAATAAATACTCATATCTTCTTAAGTAAAGGAAATTATTATGCTGAATGTTGTACTTGTAGAGCCTGAAATCCCACAGAATACCGGGAATATTGCAAGAACATGTGCAGCAACCGGTGCAAAGCTCCATATAATAAAACCTATGGGCTTTGAAATAGACGACAAAAAGCTCAAAAGAGCAGGCCTTGATTACTGGCATCTTCTGGGTGTCAGGTACTATGACGGACTTTCAGAGTTTTTTGAGGAACATCCCGGTGCAAGATGTTTTTTTGCTACAACCAAGGCAATTCACACCTATTCCGATGTAAAATACTGTGATGAGGATTACATATTTTTCGGTAAGGAAACAAAGGGACTCCCGGAGGAGCTTTTGTATAAAAATGAAGAAAGCTGCATAAGAATACCCATGATAAACGAGGCGCGAAGCCTTAATCTTTCAAATGCAGTTGCAATTGTTGTTTATGAGGCGTTAAGGCAAAATTCATTTTTTGAGCTTAAGAGCCACGGACAGCTTACACAATTTAAATGGAACGGAGAGAATGAAAATGGCTGATATTAAAATAATGGTAGATTCAGGGGCAGATATGCCTGATGAGCTTAGAAACGAGTATAACATAGGACTTATACCACTCCTTAGTGTGTTCGGGGAAAAGTCATATGTTATAGGAGAGGAGCTTTCAAACGAAAAGTTTTATGACATGCTTGTAAACGGAGATGTTCATCCAAAAACCTCACAGACACCGTATGCAGACTTGTATGACATACTTTTAAAGGAAAGCCGTGAGCATGACACAGTAATTTACTTTACCCTGTCATCCCTTGCCAGCGGACAAAACCATTCTGCACAGCTTGTAAGAGACGATATAATTGAAAATGACAATCCGGATGCAAATATTATTATATTTGACACAATGAGCTTTTCCGGCATTATTGCAAAAACAGCTATTGAGGCTGCAAAAATGGTGCAGGCGGGAAAAACTGCCGATGAAATAGTAGAGTACTGCGATGTGTACAAGGATAAATGGCATGCATTTTTACTTGTTAGTGACCTTACTTACCTTGAAAAAGGCGGAAGAATGAGAAAGACAGCCGCAATTGTGGGAAGTCTACTTGACATAAAGCCTGTGCTTACAGTTTCAAACGGACTCATAGAGGTTGAGACAAAGCTTCGCGGAAAGAAAAAGCTTTGTAAAAAGCTGTGTGACATGGTACAGGAATATGAGACCTTTGACGAAAATGCCAAAGAGTTCATAATTATGCATTCTGACAAGGAAGCAGCACAGGAGCTTCGCGAGATGGTGGAAGAGGAATTTGACACTTCAAACGGAATACTTGAAATGGAATTTGGTCCGCTTATCGGTACAAACACAGGCCCGGGTGCATTTGCAGTAGTAATGAGAACAGTTTAAATGCAAGGAAAGGAACTGATGTAAAATGAAATACATTGTAATTCTCGGAGACGGCATGGCAGATTATGATGTTGCAGAATTTGACGGCAAAACTGTACTTGATGTTGCCAATAAGCCAAACATAGACTACATGTCAATGCATGGCGAGCTTGGCATGGTAAAGACGGTACAGGAAGGCATGAAGCCGGGAAGTGACGTTGCAAACCTTTCTGTTATGGGCTACGATACACGAAAGTGCTATACCGGTCGTTCACCACTTGAGGCGGCAAGTATAGGGGTGCAGCTAAAGGACACGGATGTGACCTTCCGCTGTAATCTTGTAACCTTATCTGATGAGGAAAACTATGAAGACAAGACAATGGTTGACTACTCTGCAGGAGAAATTTCCACAGAGGAGGCAAGAGAGCTTATAAAAGCCGTTGCAAAGGAGCTTGATACTGATATTCTTAAGTTTTATGCAGGAGTGAGCTATCGCCATCTTCTTGTATGGGACAAGGGCTCCGATAATGTAGAGCTTACACCTCCACATGACATTTCAGACAGAAAAATAAAGGACTATCTTCCAAAGGGAGATAATTCGGGAGAGCTTCTGGAGCTTATGAAAAGGTCATCACGTATACTAGCAGCTCATCCTGTGAACCTTGAAAGAGTAAAAATGGGGAAAAATCCCGCAACAAGCATATGGCTATGGGGCGAGGGTAAGAAGCCTATACTTGAAAACTTTGAAGAAAAGTACGGAGTTTCTGCGAGTGTAATTTCAGCTGTTGACCTTATAAAAGGTATTGCCATCTGTGCAAACATGGAGTCTATTGATGTAGAGGGTGCAACAGGTACATACCATACAAACTTTGAGGGTAAGACAAAGGCAGCTCTTAAGTCACTTTGCGAGGATGGCAAGGATTTTGTGTATATTCATATGGAAGCGGCTGACGAGTGCGGCCATCAGGGAGATGCACAAAATAAAAAGCTTTCCGTAGAGCTTATTGATGAAAAGGTTGTGGGAGTATTAAGGAAAGAGCTCGAGGCCCGCGGGGTTGAGTATAAAATGCTTATTCTGCCTGACCATCCAACACCCATAAAGCTTAAAACTCACGTAAGTGACCCTGTTCCGTATGTGATTTATAATTCTGCAAAGGAGCTTGAAACAGGACTTACATATAACGAAGAAAACGGAAGGAAAACAGGAGTGTATACAGAAGATGGATATACACTTATGGATAAATTCCTGAGCTAAAAAGAAAGGGGAGGGTTTTATTGAAGCTTAAGCACAGTACCCTTAAATTTATAATAGGTTTTGGTTTTGCAGCAGTTGTAGTTGTCGCCCTTATTTTTGCACTTCCGTGGCTTGCAAGCGGTGCAGTTTATCTGGTACGGCTGTTTTTGCCGTTTGTTCTGGCATTTGTATTTGCCCTTGCTGTTGACCCACTTGTGAGAAGGCTGCAAACAAGCCTTAAGCTAAAACGGAACTGGACGGCCCTTGTTGTTATAGTGCTGCTCATAGGAGTGGCGGGAGGAATAATTTTCTGGTGTATATACAAAATAGTTAATGAAATTCGCGCTCTGTATAACAACATACCTTCCATATATCAAAATATAGCCTATGAAATAAAAGTGTTAAAATTCCGTCTTGGTGGAGTTTATGAAATTCTTCCCGGGAATATTCAGGAAGCACTTTCAACTCTTGGACAGCAAATTTCAAACGGTGCGGCAGAGCTTATAAACACAAAATCAGAGCCGTTTGTAACAACAGCAGGCTCTGTTGCAAAGGCGCTTCCTAAGGCGCTTATATCAACAGTTGTGTTTCTTTTGTCAAGCTATTTCATGATATCGGACTTTGACAGAGTAAAAACTGTTGTAAAAAAACCATTTAACGAGAGCTTTACCGACAAAATATCTCTCGTAGCCGAGCAGATAAAAAAATATCTTATAGCGTATGTACGAGCACAGGCAACAATAATGGTTATTGCTTTTTGCGTGCTTTTTGTGGGACTTTCCATATTAAAGGTTGATTTTGCACTGCTGATTGCTATTGGAACGGCTTTTCTTGATGCACTTCCGTTTTTTGGAAGCGGCGCGGTTTTGTGGCCATGGTGCATTATAAGCTTTATCTCCGGCAACTTCAAAATGGGTATAGGAACAATAGTAATATATGTAATATTAGTTGTTGTAAGGCAGCTTACAGAGCCTAGAATAGTAAGTAAAAAGATGGGAACAAACCCCATATTAACCCTTATTTCCATGTATCTTGGATACAGACTTCTGGGAATTGGTGGTATGATTTTAGGACCTCTTGTTATGATGCTTCTTATAAGCCTTTATAAAGCAGGGCTATTTGAGGCTCCGGCAGGCTTAATCCGGACCGGACATGAATATGTAAAAAATCAGCTTCATACGCTGAAAACTAAATTTATAAGATTTTGGGAGAGTGACTGATTTGGATAAATTCTATATTACAACAGCCATTGCGTACACATCAAGAAAGCCTCATATCGGTAACACATATGAGATAATTCTCACAGACGCAATTGCAAGATTTAACAGGTATATCGGTAAGGATGTTTTCTTCCTTACAGGTACAGACGAGCACGGGCAGAAAATTCAGGAAATTGCTGAGCAGGCAGGGATTACTCCCAAGGAGCATGTAGACAATATTGCACAGCAGATTAAGGATATTGCCGACATGCTAAACATCAGCTATGACAAATTTATCCGTACAACAGACGACTATCACGTTGAAGCCGTAAAGCAGATTTTCAAAAAGCTTTATGACCAGGGCGATATTTATAAGGGTGAGTATGAGGGACTTTACTGTACACCATGTGAATCCTTCTGGACAGAGTCACAGCTTGTGGACGGCAAATGCCCTGACTGTGGCAGAGAAGTAAATAAAACAAAGGAAGAAGCATATTTCTTCAGAATGAGCAAGTATCAGGACAGGCTCATTAAATATATAGAAGACCATCCGGACTTCATACAGCCGGAATCCCGAAAAAAAGAAATGCTAAATAACTTCCTGAAGGTAGGACTTCAAGATCTTTGCGTGTCAAGAAGCAGCTTTACATGGGGAGTTCCTGTGGAATTTGACCCGGGACATGTTATTTACGTGTGGATTGATGCTCTTTCAAACTACATTACTGCCCTTGGTTATACACCTGAAAGCCAGGGTGAGCTTTATAAAAAGTACTGGCCTGCTGATGTTCATATTATCGGTAAGGACATATTAAGATTTCACACAATCTACTGGCCCATTATGCTTATGGCACTTGGCGAGCCATTGCCAAAGCAGGTATTCGGTCATCCATGGATGTTAGTCGGCGAAGAAAAAATGAGTAAGTCAAGAGGAAATGTAATTTACGCAGAGGACCTTGTACGTCATTTTGGTGTAGATGCTGTAAGATACTATTCACTCCATGAAATGCCATTTGCACAGGACGGAACAATAACATATGATGTATTCATTTCAAGGTTTAATTCAGAGCTTGCAAACACCCTTGGAAATCTTGTAACAAGAACAGTTTCCATGGTAAATAAGTATTTTGGCGGCGCAGTACCTGTTAATGATTGCCCGGGTGACTTTGACGAAGATTTGAAGCAGGTTATTGCAGACAGCATTAAAAATGTTGCAGAGAAGATGAAAACACTTCATGTAGCAGACAGCATTGACGAAATCTGGAAAATTGCAGGACGTGCAAATAAGTATATTGATGAAACAACACCGTGGATTTTAGCAAAGAACGAAGAAGGCAAGCCAAGACTTTCAACAGTTCTTTATAACCTGCTTGAAAGTATAAGAATAATTGCTTCACTTCTTTCATCCTTTATGCCCGGTGCATCCGAAAGCATTGCCGCACAGATAAATGATACAAATCTTTCTTATGAAAGCATTCAAGACTTCGGCGGATACAAAACAGGAACAAAGGTAGCTGAAGCAGAAATTTTGTTTAAGAGAATTGACCCGGAAGAAAAGCTTAAGGAAATCGAAGAAGAATTTTCCGAGGAAGAAAAAATTAAGATTGCTCCGTATAAGGATTATATCGAGTTTGAGGATTTTGAAAAGCTTGATATTCGTGTAGGGAAGGTTCTTGAATGTGAGCCTCTACCAAAGTCCTCAAAGCTTTTGAGATTTACTCTTGAGGTAGGCTCTGAAACAAGACAAATTCTTTCAGGAATATCAAAATACCACACACCTGAGGAGCTTATAGGTAAAAATGTGATTTTTATTGCTAACCTTAAGCCTCGTAAGATGATGGGACTTGAATCCTGCGGAATGATTTTGTCTGCTGAGTTTGAGGACGGACTTACTGCTCTTACAACAATCAAGGATATACAAAGCGGAGCAGAAATTGTATAATTTTAAAAAATTCTGTTGTATTTTCACATAAAGTATGATAGAATGTAAAAAATAAAACACAGGGGAGCCGGTATAGCCGTGCTGAGAGGAAGTAATCGAACTTCGACCCTTTAACCTGATGCGGATAATGCCGCC
>CAZWCO010000012.1:0-14116 GCA_964632665.1 uncultured Lachnospiraceae bacterium
TGAATGGCTTGGAGGTTTACCCCACAAGAAGAGAGTATCTTCCTGACTCAACTACGATTAAAACAGAAAATGTTTCCTTTGATGACGGTCTTGCAACAAACGGCGGCGGCTGGGACTATGTAACAATGCACCAACGCTCTGTAAACGCACCATTCTTTGAAAAATGGTACACAGAGGAAACACCTTACGTTACAGATATAGCGGACTATGTAAGGGAAAACTCACCCGGCACAGAGGTCCTGTTCTTTGAAACCTGGGCTACCTACGCAGACGGAATGGCAGAAGCTTATCCTACACTTGTAGAGGGTATCGAAACGGAAAAGCATTATGAAACAATTTTTGGAATAATCCGCGAGAATTATCTTAAGGCGGCAGAATTGATTGGCAATCCAAACAGAATTATCCCTGCAGGCGAAGCAGTGTTCATGGCAGTAACTAAGTACGGAATTCCGCAGTACGAGGATAACGCCAATACAGAGGATGCAACGTTTAAGTCAACCGCAAGAGCAATGTATATTGATAAGGAATCTCACATGACCTACAGTCACGGAAGAGTCCTCGCAGCACTTACATGGTATGAATACCTTACAGGAAATGATGTTAGAAGCAACACATATCAAAATGAATATGTATCAGCATCAGATATGGCACTTTTGAAGGAAATTGCCCATGAGGCATGCTCACTTCCTGAGTATAATCCGGCAAGCTAAGGAGACACTATGAAAATTTTAAGAAAAATATTAGGCGCGATTCTCGCACTTTCAATGATTCTTTCATCTGCGACAGTCCTTGCCGTGGCAGAATTTTCAGATATTGAAGCAGGCACAACAACTGAAACGGCTGTTTCAGCTTTGGTTGAAAAAGGCATAATTTCAGGATATCCTGACGGAACCTTCAAGCCGGACGGTAGCATAACAAGAGCAGAATTTGCGGCAGTAATCACACGCTTTAAAGGTGTTGCAGACTCTGCAGCAGACGCAGTAACAGGCTTTGCTGATTTAGATGCAGACGCCGGTAGTGCGTGGGCACGCCCCTATGTAAAGGCAGCCGTAGATGCCGGAATAATCAACGGCTTTAACGATGGCACTTTCAGAGCAGGGGAGAGCGTAACATACGAGCAGGCAATTAAAATGCTAATCTGTGCTGTTGGTATGCAGGACCTTGCAGAACAGGAGCTTATGAACCTTGAAATGTCAGGCTCAAATGTCACATGGTCATCAGGCTACATTTCTGTGGCTGCTGAGAAAGACATAACTGTTAATGCTGTGGCAAAAGATGTTACATCGCCAGCCACAAGGGGAATTGTAGCAATTCTCACAAGTAACGCACTTGGCATTTTGGCAGAAGCTCCGAATCCTGTAAATCCAACAGGAAAAACAATAGCTGACAGGCAAAAAGAAATTAATGAAAAGAAAGAGCTTAGAATTCTCTCCTTTGGTAACAGCTACACAGACGACTCCTTCAAATTCCTTTCAGCAATCGCTGCAGAGGACGGAATTCAGGTATACGCTGCTAACATGTATGCGGGAAGCGCCTCAATTGAAGGACATTACATGCGTATGAAGGGTGATGCTGCATACGAGAGCAAAAAGGAGTATATGCCAAACGGCGATGTAGTTACTACAGAAAAACCAATTTTTGATGCGGCTTTTGAAAATGACACAGCCTGGGACTACATAACACTCCACCAAAGAGGTCAGCACTCGCCGTTCTTTGAAAAATATCACACAGCGGAAACCCCATACCTTACAGAGCTCTCAAGCTACATAACAGCAAAAGCTCCTGAAAGCGAGCTCCTTATGTTTGAAAGCTGGTCTGTATACACAGACAGAATAGAAGAAAAGTATGAGGATGTATATAAGCCCCTTGTAGAGGGACTTCCAAAGGAACAATACATGGAAGCGGTTTATGGTGCAATTAAGTCAAGCTACTTAAAGGCAGCAGAAACAATCGGCAACCCGGGACGTGTTATCCCTGCGGGTGAAGCTATATACAAGGCAATTAAGGAAAATGAGTTTGATGAACGCATTATGGACGGAGACTCCTTTGTAACAGACGAAAGGTCAATCTATCGTGACGCAAGCTCACATCTTACCAAATATGGAAGAGTTCTTTCAGCTCTTACATGGTATGAATACCTGACAGGAAACGATGTAACAGAAAATACATATATACACGATGGTATTTCTGCAACCGATATGGATACTCTAAGGAGAATTGCCCACGAGGTATGCTCACTTCCGGAATACAATCCTGTAAAATAATTAATAAGACAAAAAAATTCATCAATAACACATCTGTAGCAGTGCACAGCGTTTTATTGATTATATTATAAAGATTTATAAGAAAGGAGCGTATTGATATATTCACAAAATATATCATACAAAGAGGTATTATGAAAAAATTATTTAGTTTGTTACTGACTTGCTCTATAGTAATGGGTACATTTGTGACAGTGACGGCAAGTGATTCTCAGGTTTTCAGCCTGAACTTTGAAACTGAGGGTACCAGTACTGTTTCCGGCACCACTATAACGAAAATTACATATGATGATGTTGTAATTGAAAGAAATAAAAACTCAAGTAATTATTATTCGGAAATTTCGGGATATTCTACAGACGCGGCAAATAGCGGCAGTAAAAGTCTTAAGCTTGGATATCCTAAGTACGGTCATGCGGGAGTATCCTTTCAGGCAACAGGATTGGAAAAAGGAGCAGTCTATAAGTTAAGTGCATATGTAAAGCTGGATGCCTCAACATCAGCCAAGGCAACCGGTGTTGCAAACATGAGCACTATAACCACGGGTGTTTACTACGTTGACAGAAAAGCAGATGGCACATTTGCATTTCCGGAAAGAAGCGGAACGACGGCAACTGCCACCAGCGGAGGTGTAACAGCTACTTCTGTGTCAGATTCAGCCTTCACCCTGGTTGAAAGAGAGTTTTATATACCGGATACAACATCTGCACCAACAACAGTAAAATTTGCAATTGTTGGAATAGCGTCAAATAAAAATGCTATTGTCTACTATTATGTTGATGATGTTAAATTGGAAAAAGTAGGGGAGGCAGCATTGACGGTTGTGGGAGATGAAAGTATAGAAATCCCTAAAGCAGATCAGGGCTCTGTTAGCGTACAGTACAGCGGAAAGGTGAAGGCGTCCGATATTGATTTGACCGATTTAGTCGGAGCTACGCCTACCTTTAGCTTGGGCGGAGCTTATCCGGGCGTTTCACTTTCGGGAAATACCCTTACGGTAGATAAGTGGGCATATGCGCAGCCGATTACTATTTCAGCAGAAGCGGCTGACTATTCGGCAAGCCGCACGGTTCAGCTTACATATACGGGCGACTTAAATCCGCAGGTCAGAGACCTGTCGATTATTGGTACTGTTCTTGAGGGAGAAACACTTACAGCTGAATTTAAGTATTATGACCCGTCAGGTAAGGCTCCAAATGCTGTAAACGGAGTGACAATTGCCTGGTACGGACGAGATGACAGCG
Source organism: uncultured Lachnospiraceae bacterium (assembly GCA_964632665.1). Lineage (GTDB taxonomy): Bacteria > Bacillota > Clostridia > UBA1381 > UBA1381 > RGIG9115. The sequence continues at coordinate 3,504 of CAZWCO010000012.1, forward strand.
AAGATGAATGGCATATAATTCAGGTTGCCACGGCACTTGCTGCCGAGGCTGATAATGAATACACTGCTACTTATACATTTACCTCCGCTCCGGAGTATAACGAGGCAAAGTGTATCGTTAATCTTACAAACGAAGATGGTCTTTCAAGTGCTGCAGCTGACAGTAATGTACTGAAAGGTCCTGTTAAACCGGAAATAAAAGGAGATGTAACAATCTCGGGGAACGCATATGTTGGGGGAGCATTGGAAGCACAGTTCTTGTTCCATGACGACAACGGGGATCCCGAGGGCGAACATATATATCAATGGTACAGACTTGATTCGGCAACAGATGTAACTCCTGAACCTATTTCAGGAGCAACTAACAGAGCATACTCGCCTACAACAAATGATATGGATAAGTTCCTGCAGGTACAGGTAACACCTGTTGCTGTAGATACCGACCCGCAGTACTGCGAGGGTACTCCAAAAACAAGTGCAGCAGTTGTAGGTCCGAGAAAACCAAGAGCAGAAAATTTGAGAATTACACAAAATAATACAGTAGATGGTCTCATTCTTACAGCTGTGTATGATTATGTTCACGAGCCGGGACTCCCTAAGGATGAAGAGGCTTCCGAGTACCAATGGTTCTTCGACGGTGAGCTTGTTTCAACAGAAGCTGCATATACTGTTCCTGTGTACTCAGAGGGAGACGTGTATGTAAAGGTAACTCCTGTTGCACAGCTGGAACCAACACAGGGTGTGACCGTGACAAGCTCTACAGTTCATGTGAACACCATGGAGCCTTTGAATATTGTTGAATCATGGGGTGACTTTGAAGCTCCTCTTGATATAACCTATTCAACAATGGACGGCTATACAGACAGAATTATAAAGCTTGGTAACGGAGAGGTGTATGTTCCTGATACTACCAATAACCATTCAAAAGGTCAGGCTACTATAGTAGGCTATACTACGGAAGAGGCTTACTCAGGAACAGGAAGCCTTGAGCTTGCACAGCTGGAATATTTTGCAGCAGGCTTTAAAGCAGAAGGTCTGGAGACAGGAGCTGTTTACAGATTTTCTGCCTGGATGAAGCTAAAAAAATCGGGAGACTCTGCGACAGTTGGACTTCGTACGGTTTCTAACAATAACGCCAAGGGAATAAAGGTGTCGGACAATGTAGCTTCGTCATTTATAGATACCAACTCTGACGCTACCACAGCAGGCAGCAAAACAGTAGGTAATACAACTGTAACTGCAACCGGATGGACAAAGGTATCAGGAGAATTTTATATACCTGCTACAAGCACACCATCTACAAAAACCGTGAATTTCGGATTTGCAGGTAAGCTTTCAGGCGGATTTTATGTAGATGATATTTCGGTGCAGAAAATTAGTGTTCCAACCTTAGTGGTTGAAGGTGATGCAACTGTGGAAGTACCAAAGGAAAGCCAGCAACCGGTTACTATACAGTACGATGCTAATATGATGGCAAAGGATATAAATCTTACAGCTGCGCTTGGAGCTGAGCCTACATTGAACCTTCAGGCAGGTACATATGAAGGTATTTCATTTGATACTGATACAAACACTCTTACAGTGGATAATACGGCTTTTGCAAGAGAAATCGTTTTAGAGGCATATATGCCGGCGGTTAGTGAATTAACACATGAAGCTTCATTATCATATCCTATTCAGCTTACATATACAGGCTCGCTTAATCCTCAGGTCAGAAACCTGATTGTAAGCGGTGGTATTGCAAGCGGTAACACCTTGACAGCAGAATATACCCCATACGACCCACAGGGCAAGACAATAACAACAACAGTCATCCGTTGGGAAGGAAAGAACGTGGAAGATGAAAACTGGACTTTAATACCCGGTGAATCTGCACTGACCTTAGGTATTGGCGGTGACTTCCCATACGAAACGGTAAGATGTGTTGTTGAGCTTACAGTTGAACTTTTAAACGAAGAACACATAGTCGTAGGTAGTCTCACAAGCGGAGAGGTATACAGTAACGTAGCTGTACAGCCAACTGCACCGGAGGTTAAAAACATAACTGTTACAGGAAACTCTCTTGCAGGAAATGTTCTTATGGGAGAGACACTTACAGTTACATATGATTGGTATGATGTTAACGACCCTAAGGGCGATACACGCGGAACAGACAGATATCAATGGTACAGACTTGCTTCAGCAGATGCAACTCCTGTTCCCATTTCAGGTGAAACATCACTTACATACTCACCAACTCTTGATGATACAAACATGCTCCTGCAGCTTGAAATAATTCCTGTAAGCACAGAGGAGCCATACGAGAATACAGAGGAACGCTTCTTCAGTGACCTTATACAAGGTCCTTTAAAGCCTGTTGCTCAAAATGTAAGCATTACAAAGTCAAGCAGCGGTAACATTCTTACAGCTAACTATGACTATGTTCATCCGCAGAATGTAAGAGAGGGTGTCACAACCTTTGCATGGTATATGGGCGGAAGACTTGTTTCAACAGCTTCTCAGTATACTGTTCCTGCAGACACTACAGGAAATGTATATGTTCAGGTAACACCTGTTGCAGAAATAGAGCCGACAACCGGTGTAACAGTAACAAGTGCTACCATTTCAGTTAATACTGTTACACAAGGCGGAGGCGTAAGCGGTACGACCTCAACACCGTCAGGTATTTTTGGAACTGCTGCAGGTACAAAGGACTCACAAAGTGAAACAATTGTTGGCGGCACAAACGTTGAAGAAAATGCAGCAGGCGAAGCTGTTGGCTTTACAGATGTCCAAAACCACTGGGCAAAGGAATACATAGAAGAGCTTGTAGAAGCAGGCATCCTGAAGGGTGTAAGCGAGGACAGCTTTGCACCTGACTTAAATGTAAGCAGAGCAGAATTTTGTACAATGATTTATCGTGCGCTCGGTCTTGCAAGCTCAGGCGGCGAACAAAAATTCAACGATGTAACAGCAGATAAGTGGTATTATGAGTCAGTTCAGGCTGTTGCAGAAAAGGGTATTATAAACGGTGACGGACAAAACTTTAATCCTGAAAGAGAAATGACACGTCAGGAAATGGCAAAGGTTATCTGGGGTGCAATATCCGATAAGGTGGTTGAACCAACAGTACAAGCAGGTGAATATAATGATGCTGCACAAATTAGTGACTGGGCAAAGGATGCTATAAACAGCCTTTCAGTCTACAAAGTGTTAGAGGGCAGTGACGGAGAGTTCAGACCTCTTGCAAGCATGACACGTGCAGAGGCAGCTGCTGTTATCAGCAGAGTATTAAGACTAATAAACGGAGGTAAATAAAAATGCGCAAAAAAATACTTTCTTTAGTTCTTTCAGCTATTATTATAAGCCTTGCGGCCCTGCCTGTACAGGCAAAGGGATTGTTCCCTTATGATGTCTTAATCTTTGGAGAAGACTACGGAAAAACAGAGGATATCTCCGATGGAGCAGAAGGTGCCGATGTAGCTCCCGACTCTGAACAGTTTACCTATGAAATGGAAATTAAAACCATTGTAGGTCTCAGATGGATGAGTCAGCTTGAAGCAGGAAAATACAATCCAAAGGATTTGGTCAGCAAATACGATGTTTATGACGCACTTATAAGCATGACAAAGGGACCTGACGCAGAGAAAAATATAAATGTAACAGGTGATAATGTAACATTTGAGCTCCTTGCTGATATATTCATAAACAACCTGTCACTTAATCCTTATGTATCCGAGGACAGCACATTTTTTGCTGCAGGCTCAATGGTAGGTCTGTTCAAGGGTATGAAGGGCATTACAAAGGACGGATATGTTAACCGTGAGCAGCTTGCAAAGGTTATGTATAACTCACTTAAAATAAATCAGTATGAAGCGCAAATCGGCAAAACACCTGTTGTCTACGAGGAAGGTGCAACCGTTGCGGAAAACCTTGACCTTGAAATAATGGAAGGTATTGTAACAGGTAACGAGTTCATTAACTTCTATTCAGACACTCCTCTTGATGAGGGCTACGTTGCTATCAGCAAGTTTGTAGTAAGAGATGAAACGGCGGATGCAAAAACTCTTCTGGGAAAGAGCGTGACAGCTTATATTACGGATTTACACGAGGATCCTACTCTTGTGTATGTGTATGAAGAGGAAGGTAACGCAAAGTCAGATGTTCAAATCTCAACTGACGATTATATAACATCTAACTCTGCATCGCTTCAATATGACGGCGGAAACAAAAACAAAACGGTTTATCTTAATTCAAATGCCAGAGTTTTGCTTAACGGTCGTTATTTAGGTCAGCTTTCCGGAGTGGATATCTCTGCATATACAAGCCTTCCGGGAACTATCCAGACTGTTGATACCACAAGCGACAACAAGGCGGACGTGATTCTCATAACAGTTTATAACACATGGGTAGCAGAGAGCGTATACGCTGTACAGGACGACTTTATTATAGCAAACTCACTAACCTCAGAAATGTTAAGATATGACGAGAACGCAACATATTACTTTATCAAGAACGGTGAGGTAATTGACGCTACAGGTGTTGCAGCAGGTGATGTTTTATACATTTCCGAAAGTGCAGGTACAAGCAACAAGCTCTTTATGATTTATGCAAGTGCCGACAAGCTTGAGGGCGATATTACAGCTTCAGGAAACAATACAATAACTGTAGCCGGCAAAGAAGTACAGCTTATTAAAAACTTTGCAGAAACTATAGAATTCAGAACAGCAACCATTTATCTCGGCTATGACGGAAAGGTAGCTCATATCGAATATAAAAAAGAAGGCGATATGCAATACGGCTATATCATGTCACTTACCTGTAATACGGAAGAGGAAGACGATGGCGTAATGTACATGCGTGTATTTACCATGGACGGCAAAGATACAAAGTACGAATCGGCAGAAAAAATCTGGTTCCAGAACGGTAGTGCTGTAACAAGCACCGTTGCAGATGTTACCATAGAAGTGCCGAAAGAGAAAAATACACCAAAATATGTATATGACCAGCTGGTAGCAAGCGGAAAATATCAGGTTGTTCAGTTTGCACTTAATGCTGAGGGTAAAATTTCAAAAATTGCCACAGCGGTAGACTCAACCTCAACAGGTTATATTTATGAAAATGTTTTCTCTAAGGATTTGGCTGTAACAGGCAGCACACGTTTGAGATTTTACAACAAATACCTCGGCCCAAGATTTAAGCGTAGTGCAAGTATGAAGTACATGGTTGTACCTTCGGCAGAGGACAGAAAGGGCGACGCAAAATATTACTCTATAAAGAGCGTTCCTACAGACCAAAGTATGACAACTTTAGAATTCTATGATGCAAGTGAAACAGGAAACATGGTAAATGGTTTTATTGTTAAGTATTCCGATTCTGCATCAGCATCACTTACAGGCTCCTGCGGAGCAGGTGTTGTAAAGGGAGTGGGACTTGTTTATGATGAGGAAGAAGGCGGAGTTAAATATCAGGTTACTATCGTTTCAAAAGACGGCGAAGAAGTAAATGCAATTGTACCTCAGGAAAATGCTGCTTTGGTTAATGCAGGCCGTACATCTGCTAATGCATCTTTATCTGTAGCAGAGCTTCAAAAAGGCGATATAATTCTTTACGCAGTAGACTCTTTTGGTGAATTAACAGCCTTCAACCTGGAATTAAGAGCCTCTGAGTTGAGTAATTCATACTATGAATTGGGCGATGACACTATTTCACAGACATCAACTCTTGTAGCTATATTCTCTGCTTATACACAGGTTATCGGAACAGAAACCACAGCTGCAGGCGATGTAATATTCTCTGCAAATACAGGACTCAATACTATAACTGTAAATGGCAGCACAGTAGCTAACCCGCTTTGGAACAGAGCATACAATGTACCAAAGTCAAGAAAGGTTATCATTTATGACAGAGCCACAGGTGATATTACAGTAGGCTCAGGTGCAGACATTGTAAAGGGTGACAGCATATTCATTCAAACAAACTATGACTATATCAGGCAAGCCTACATTATCGTAAGATAACAAAATAAAAATACAGGAAACCGTGAAATCGGTTTCCTGTATTTTTTTAAAGGAGAACTTGAATAGTGATTTAAATATCCTGTTCAAAAGGAATTGTTATAGTTACATATGTGTATTTGCTGTCCGAGCTTATATCAATTCCATATTCCTCTCCGTACATAAGCTTTATACGCTTTTGTACGTTATACATGCCTATATGCTTTGACGGGAAGGTGTCAACCTTAAATGTTTTTTCTAAATTTTTAATCTGTTCCTTTGAGATTATTTTTCCGGTGTTTGCCACCTCAAAAAGTATATTGTTGTTTTTTGTAAAAGCTGAAATTTTCAGAATATTTGTATCAAGCTCCGAGCCTTTAATTCCGTGGGAAATTGCATTTTCCACTATAGGCTGCAGCAGAAGCTTTATTGTCTTATGCTGCATAAGGGCTTCGTCTATATTCCATTCAACATCAAAATTGTTATTACCCTTTAATTGCTCAATCTGTATATACTTCTTACAGTTTTCTATTTCAGACTCTATGCTCACAAAGGTTTCTCCTGTGTTAAGTGCAAACTCCAGAATATCAGAAAGTAGCAAAATGGATTTATTTGCTGCTGTCACTTTTTTAGTTTCGTTCATAACAATTATATTAACTGCGTTCAGGGTGTTAAACAAAAAGTGCGGAGTAATTTGTGTTTGGAGTGAGCTTGCCTGCAATTTTTTAAAGTCAGTTATTTTGTCCGAAAGCTCTTTTGAAAGCATCTGGTTTTTCTGTCTTAAATGAAGGAGTGTTTCCTTAATTACTACCAGCTCGTTCTTGCCGCCAACAGGTGTATATAATAGCTCTTCGGGCCCTATGGAATTCATTATAACGCATATGAGGTTGTAGAAGTATGCGGAGATGTATAATGAAGATATAAAGGAAAGTATCAGTGCAACAAGCAGCAGCAAAATTGCCATTTTAATTACCGAGAATCTGTTTGAAAGCATATTCTCCGGCACCAGGTGCTCTATTACCATGTTGGATGCTGTGGTGTAAGAATAAAGAAATCCGTCCGCTGTTTTATGGATTTTCTCCTGCGTAGGCAGGTTGCCGGGGTTTACTTCATACTTTATCTTTTCAGAAGAGCTTCCCTTTCCGTTATCATATAACAGAGCCTCGTCGTTATAAATTCTTGTGTATCCTGCTGTTGGTTTTAAAACATCAAGCAAGCTTTCAAGGTTTAGATCAAAAATTACAAGTCCTCGGGGATTGTTGGCTGTGCCAAGTCTCAGACACACATACAGGCTTTTGGAATTCGGCAGCTTATCCGCTATCATAAAGTTGTGCTTATTTTGTTTTATATGTTCATACCAAAGAGGAACGTCATTTTCTTCGGAGAATAAAATCCGTGTTTCGTGGTTTGTAAGTAAGTCAGACTTAAAGCTATAAAGATATATGTTATTTAAGTAATCGTCATTGGAGAGCATATAGCGGTAAAGGTTTTTCCTTGCTTTTGAAAGAATATTTATTTTTTCCGGGGTTCCGCCTTCAATATCTTTAGGTGAAAGCTCAATAAAGCCAATGATATCCTCATCCTTTATAAGTGAGGTGTAGTATTCATATGTTTTATTAATTGTATTTTCCACAGTATCACAGGCTCGCAGGAAATTTGAGTTAATCATATTAATTGTGTCATTCTCTACAGACCGTGTGTATAGCTGAAAGAAAATCGTATATACAATCAGTATAGGTAAAATTACAAACAACAGGGTTCGTTTCAGATAAACATAGAATAAGCTTCCATAGCTTATATCCTTTAGGTATTTTTTTAAATCGTTTATTGAAAAGTTCATAAACCAATCCTTTCATCAAATACGCTTCCGGCTTCTGTACTCCTTTGGTGTCATCCCATATTGCTTCTGGAAAAGATTATAAAAATGTGTACGGTTGGTATATCCGACCATAGAGCATATGGAGGATATACTATAATCTGTATTAACCAAAAATTCAGCAGCTTTTTCCATTCTTATACTTGTCAAAATTTCTATAAAGGTCTTTTTTGTGCCTTTACTTATAACTGCAGAAAGATATGACGGATTAAACGGGAATATTTTTGCAAGCTCCTTTAATGACAGATCCTTATCATAGTTTTCGTTTATATAGGATAGAATGTTTGATACAACAGAGCCGGTGCTTTGGTTTTCAAAGTCAACGTCATTATCCCTGATATCCAGCATATCGTTCATAGAGTTGTAGTATTTAATTGACGGAGTATTTAAGGTGGCATTTAATATGTTCTTAAAATAGCTTGTATACTCCTCGCAAAATGTAGATACCTGCTCGTAAAAGCTTTCGTTTTCTTCTGTCTTGGAAATTGCAATACATTCTATATTTCCGCAAAAATATCTTGATATATATACATGCATATTTTCAATTTCTGTGGGCAGCAGATTGCAGGCTGCCTGAAAAATTCCCGAATCTCCGTGCTTCCACACGTTGCTTATATAGTTCTCAAAGTCTTCTATATGGAAGCATATAAGTGAGCAGGGGTTTTTCTCGGGATTAATATTCAGCTTTGCATCTACAAGTCTTTTTTGCAGCTCCTCCGGTGAGTTTATAATTCCAACCAGTAAATCTGACAAAAATTCATACGTTTTTACATTGTTTTCAAAATGATTTGCGCTTGTGTTTTTATCTTCGCACATGGGAATTTCCTCAAGAGTTTTGGTAAGCTCTTCAAAATCAACAGGCTTTGTCAGGTATCTGAAAACATTTGCCTTAATTGCTTGCTGGGCATAATCAAAATCTCTGAAAGCAGTAAGCAGAATAATATATGTTTTTGGAGAGTTTTCGTGAAGGTGCTTTGCAATATCAATACCTGTCACGTCCGGCATTTTTATATCGGATATAACCACATCAACATAATTTTCTTTTAAGAACTCCAAAGCCTCTGTGCTCTTTGAGAATGTTTTTACTATATTATAGTCCGGCAGGGAATAGGAAATAAAGCTCGCAAGCCCGTCCAAGACTATAGTTTCATCATCAATCAAAACAAGAGTTTTCACTTAGTACCTCCTAAAAACCTTCAGCTACGTTTACCTCATTACTTAGATTATAACATTTGACCTGGCACAAGGTCAAGGCGATAGTCAAACAATCAAATAATTCGATACAAATGTCCAAAATTTCGATATTGTTTTAGTGTACATTTCTGTGCTATAATCTTTAGTAAAAGGGAGGAGTATAAATATGCAGTTAAAAGTACAAAGACAGACAAAACATAAAAGAAGCAGTGTGTCAAAGTATATGGAAAGACAATGGGACAGCATGGTTATTATACCAATGTTTTGGGTATTTGTTTTTTCATATTTGCCCATGGCTGGTATTATAGTAGCCTTCAAGGACTATAATTATGCAGACGGAATTTTCGGCAGTAAGTGGGTAGGACTTGAGAATTTCAGAATATTTGTAACATCAAATGAATTTACAAAAATTACATGGAACACTCTATATATGAACTTCTTATTCATTTTCGTAGGTATTTTCATGGCGGTGCTTGTTGCAATTCTTCTTTATGAAGTAAAGAGTCGTAAGGCAACAAAAGTATATCAGACCGTTATGCTGACACCTCACTTTCTCTCGTGGGTTATTGCGGCATATATGGTGTATGCAATTCTCCGTCCGACAGGCGGTTACTTAAACACAATACTTGCAAAGTTTGGTATAGAAAATATAGACTGGTATTCAAGACCCGGTGCTTGGCCGGTCATACTTCTTATATGTAATGTATGGAAGCACATAGGTATGGACTCGATTATGTACTATGCAGCTCTTATGGGTATTGACAGCAGTATATTTGAAGCTGCAGAGGTTGACGGAGCAAATAAGTTCCAGAGAACCATATATATAGTAATCCCTGAACTTATGAGTATTATTACTATTCTTGCAATACTCAAGATTGGTAACATATTCCGTGCAGACTTTGGTTTGTTCTATCAGGTGCCTCGTAATGTAGGTCTTCTTTACAGCACAACAGACGTTATTGATACATATATTTTCAGAACAATGCGTGTTGTTGGTGACTTCGGCCTTTCAGGTGCTGTTAGCTTGTTGCAATCAATTGTTGGTATGACAGTCGTACTGATAACCAACTGGATTGCTAAGAAGATTGATCCATCCAGAGGATTATTTTAAGGGGGAGATTAAAAATGAAGATAAAGAAAAAATTACCGCAAATAATATTAAACTGCATTTTCGTTATAATATCCTTATTAGTAATTTTCCCGTTCATTCTTTTGGTGAGTACGTCACTGTCGAATGAAACAGATATTGCGCTGTACGGTACAAAGATTATTCCAAGAAGGATAGATTTAACAGCATACAAGTATGTATGGAAAAACGGAAATATGATATTGCAAGCCTATAAGGTAACAGGATTTGTCTCAATTGTGTCAATGATATTAGGAACATTCCTGAAAGCCTTGATTGCGTATCCTCTTTCCAGACAAAACTACAGAAAAAGAGGCTTTATAGCATTCTATTTGTTCTTTACAATGCTTTTCCACGGCGGAATGGTTTCTACATATATCCTTATAACAAGGTACTTGCACCTTGACGATACTATTTGGGTGTATATTCTTCGCGGACTTTTA
>CAZWCO010000013.1:0-13876 GCA_964632665.1 uncultured Lachnospiraceae bacterium
TTTATTTTTCAATGTACAACTGCTATCTCCAAAAGACAGCTTATTTAGTTTACCATAAGAGTTCCCATTTGTCAAGAATTTTTTTGAAGAAAAAACAAAATTCTTTTCTTTTGTTGAGTTTAACAATCTACCTTATGGTTAAAACCACTTTTTTAAAGCAAAATGACCTAATTAACAAAAAAAACTGCTCTTACAGCTTATGTTGCAAAAGCAGTTTCTTCCTATTATATAATTATTCCTCCAAAAGCTGTACACTTTCATCCTCGGAAATACTTTCCACATCTCTCAGCTTTCTTTTTATTGCCGCAGTTCTTGTGCCGATGAGAGTGTCAAGCTCAGTATCAATTTGCCCGAGCTTTTTCCTTGTCTTTTCCAAGATATCAGAGAACTTATCAAACTCTGTTTTAACGGCGCCAAGGATTTTCCACACCTCTGCACTTCGCTTTTGGATTGCGAGAGTTCTGAAGCCCATTTGCAAGCTGTTTAAAAGTGCCGCCATTGTGCCGGGGCCCGCTATATTAATATGGTAGTCCTTTTGCAACAGCTCAACCATTCCACAGCGTACCGCCTCTGCATAAAGCCCCTCAAAGGGCAGGAACATAATTGCAAAATCTGTTGTATCAGGTGGCGAGATGTACTTTGTTCTTATGTCCTTTGCAAAGGATTTCATTCTCGTAATCAATTCACTTCTTGCTTTCTTTATTGCCTCTGCATCGCCTTCGTCATAAGCCGACTGGAGATTGAAATAGCAGTCTGCCGGAAATTTGGAGTCCACAGGAAGATATACAGGCTTTTCTCCGTCCCCGGGCAGCTTAATTGCAAACTCAACCACCGCAGAGCTTCCCGGAACAGTTGCAAAATTTTCTTCATATCTGTCACGTGGAAGAATGTCCTCCAGGATTGCACCAAGCTGAATTTCACCGAGTATTCCCCTTGTTTTTACGTTTGAAAGAACTTTTTTAAGGTCACCTACGCCGGAGGCAAGTGTCTGCATTTCACCAAGACCTTTATAAACCTGTTCAAGCCTTTCGCTCACAAGCTTAAAGGACTCTGTCATTTTTGTTTCAAGTGTTTTTTCAAGCTTTTCGTCCACGGTTTTACGCATAGATTCCAGCTTTTCGTTATTATCCTTGCGTATGGTTTCAAGGCTTGCAGAAACAGTTGTACGAAGGTTTTCTAATTTTTGCTCGTTTGATTTTTCAAGTGAGCGAAGTCTTTCTTCCATAGTAAGAAGCTGATTTTTTAAGTTCTCCGCACTTGCTATCTGACTTTCGCTCATTGTCTTTCTCATATCATCAAGACGTGCAAGCTGCATGTCGCCCATTGACTTTTGATTTTGAGAGAAAAGGTCGTAAAGGGCACGCCCATTTTCCTTTTTCGCAAGTAAAACTATTAAAAGAACAATTGCCCCAAGCAAAAGTCCGATAATTATATAATCTGTCATATGTACTACCTCACAAGAAATTTCTTTAAGTTAATTATACCACCGGCAAAATTCTTTGTCAACCAATTGTTGTACCCGTATAATAATAGGTAAGAATTTCTTTGTAATCACTTCCGTTATTGCCCATAAAGTTTGCGCCGTACTGGCTCATTCCAACACCGTGACCGTTGCCCTTTACCTTCATGTTTATTCTGTCATCAACCTGTTCAAGCTCTACATTTGTAGACCGAAGTGAAAAGATTTCACGGAAGGTTGTGCCCTTAACCTCCACTCCCCCAAGTGTGATTTTTGTTATGCCGCCGGCATCGGAGCGGACTATATCCGTAAATAGCCCACTATTCCAATCGGTATTATCTATTTTACTCGAAACTGTATCACAAAACTCCTGTAAACTGCAAGAAAATTCCGAATTAAATTTTGGTGAAAGCTCATCCCCTTTGCTTTCTACGCTTCGCAGATACGGGAGTTTCTTACCCCATACATCTTCTGAATTCTCCGTTTTTCCCGAGGACGTGGAATGAAAAACAGCGGAAATGGGCTCTCCCTTATATTTTATAATCTCTCCCGCCGTTTCCTCAACAGCTTTCGATATTCTCTTCCAGTATTCTTCTCTTTTGTCTTCTTCCCATGCCGCCTTTCGCTCACTTTCACTAAGCCACGCTTTACAATGCTTATAGTCCGTGCACACAGCTCCGCCTTTATGCTCCTCCGGATTTTCGTCCATTTTGGCACAAAGGTAAGTTCTTGCGGCAACAGCCTGTGCCTTTAGAGCTTCATAGGAAAAGGATGCAGGCATTTCCGCTCCCACCACCTCTTTTAAATACTGTGATGTGTTCATTTCAACCACTTTGTCCTCTGCCGTCACATAAACCTTGACAGTTTCAAAAAGCTCTTTATTTTCTTTTTGCTTCTTTAGTTTTCCCCCTATAAACACACCCACAGGGGGCAGAATTAATATAATAATAAAAAGATAAATTATTACCCAGATAAACGCCTTTTTCACTAAAATTACCCCCTTTAAAAATTTGGTACATTATATGAAGAAATTATTAAAAAACCCTTGAAATTATACCAAAAAAATGGTATAATTAAAGTATTGTAAACTAAAATGGGTATACTATAAATAATATGGGCAAAGGGGTGAACATATGCAGCAGAAAAACTGGATTTTCTTAAATAAAGATTACGAAAAAAAAGACATTCTTGCAGCAGGCGAAAGACTTGGCATATCCCCCGTTATTGTCACCCTTTTATATAACAGAGGCATAACCTCTGACTCGGGGATTCAGTCCTTCCTCTCAAAGTCAATGCAGGCAGTTCATAACCCCTTCCTGCTTCCCGACATGGATAAGGCGGCGGACAGGATTATGCATGCCCTTGAAGAAAAGCAAAAAATTTGCATTTACGGAGACTACGACGTTGACGGAATAACCGCCACGGTGCTCCTTTACAAATATCTTCTATCCCATGGAGCAGACGTTTCCTACTACATACCTGACCGTGAGGAAGAGGGCTACGGAATTAATATAAAAGCCGTAAACAAAATTTCAAAAACAGGCTGTAAGCTTTTGATAACAGTAGACTGCGGCATAACAGCCACAGGGGAAACGGAGCTTGCAAAAGCACAGGGAATGGACGTTATTATAACAGACCATCACACCTGTATGGAAAAAATTCCCGCGGCAACTGCCGTTATAAACCCAAAGCGCGCAGACAGCGAGTATCCCTTTAAGGACCTTGCAGGCGTAGGAGTTGCATTTAAAACAGTTCTTGCCCTTTCTGTAAGGCTTGGAGAAAGCACAAAGGACATTTTTTATAAATATGCACCATATGCGGCAATTGGAACGGTCGCAGACGTTGTATCACTTACAGACGAAAACAGAGTAATAGTTGACCGTGGTATAAAGACTATAAAATCACGGCCCACGCCGGGAATTTCCGCACTTCTTGAAATTGCGGGGATAAAGGATTTAAACGCCGGCTCAATAGCCTTTGGAATTGCACCACGTATAAATGCCGCCGGAAGAATGGGCAGCGCAAAAACAGCGGTGGAGCTGCTGATGTGCGAAACACCGTCCATGGCAAAGGAAATTGCCACTGCTCTTGACACAGAAAACCAACGCAGGCGAGCATGTGAAAAGGATATATATGAGGATGCGGAAAAGCTTATACAGGAAAACCCGTCCATACTTTCAAAGCCTGTCCTTGTAATTGCAGGCGAAAGCTGGCACAAGGGCGTAATTGGAATTGTTGCATCACGGCTTATGGAAAAGTATTATAAGCCAACTGTTTTAATCTCCTACGAGGACGGTACAGGCCACGGCTCCTGCCGTAGCGTAGAGGGCTTTAACATAACAGAGGCGCTTTCCTTTTCAAGCGACCTTCTTGAAAAGTACGGCGGTCACGCAATGGCGGCAGGGCTTACTGTTAAAACTGATAATATAGCGCATCTGAGAGATAAAATAAACAAGTTTGCAAAAGAAAAACTAACAAAGGAAATACTTACGCCGCGTCTCAGAGTTGACCTTAAAATAACACCCTCATCACTTACAGAGGAAAACATAAGAACTATCGGAAACCTTGAGCCCTTTGGGGAGGGGAACTCCATGCCCGTGTTTGCAATTTGCGGCGCAACGGTTGCTTCCTGTATGCCAATGGGCGAGGAGGGCGCACATCTCAGACTTCAGCTTAAAAAGGACGGCTGTAAGCTGTCCTGCGTAGCGTTCCGGATGGGAGAGCTGTATAACAGCTTGCCCGCAGGTAAAACAGTAGATATTGCATTTACCCCGGAAATAAATAACTTCGGCGGAAGACAAAGCATTCAGCTTCGTATAGAAGACATTAAATGAAAGGAGTGATTTTCATGGAAAACAGCATATTGGCTTATGAGAAATTTCCTGACATCGCTGACACTTCAAGGCATATTATTGAACAAATCATTGAAATTGTAAAAAATACTACACC
Source organism: uncultured Lachnospiraceae bacterium (assembly GCA_964632665.1). Taxonomy (GTDB): domain Bacteria; phylum Bacillota; class Clostridia; order UBA1381; family UBA1381; genus RGIG9115. The sequence continues at coordinate 4,409 of CAZWCO010000013.1, forward strand.
CGATGCCAATACGGATATGATTTATATTGCCTACAAGCTGGCAAAGCACGCCCATGAAAATCAGTTCCGGAAAAGCGGCGAGCCATATATTACACATCCCGTACAGATAGCGTACATTGCCGCAAACATGTCCGTTGACGTGGTTGGAATTACAGCTTGTCTTTTACATGATGTTGTAGAGGACACAAACTACACCCTTGAGGATATTAAGGCTCTTTTTGGCACAGAGGTTGCAGAGCTTGTTGACGGCGTTACAAAGCTTACAAAGCTTCAATATTCCACCCTTGAGGAGCAACAGGTAGAGAACCTAAGAAAAATGTTTCTTGCCATGGCAAAGGACATAAGGGTTATTATTGTAAAGCTTATTGACAGACTTCACAACATGCGTACTTTAGAGTCCATGAAGCCGGAAAAGCAGCTTGAAAAGGCAAGAGAAACTTTAGAGGTTTACGCACCTCTCGCGCACAGGCTTGGTATGTCAAAAATCAAGGTGGAGCTTGAGGACCTGGCTCTTAAGTACCTTGACCCTGTGGCGTATGACGAAATAAGAGAGAATATTAAGCATAAGCGCAGCGAGCGCGAGGAATATATAAAGAACATAATTGAGGATATTAAGCAAAAGGTTGCAGACACAGGCATCAAGGCAACTGTTAAGGGCAGGGCAAAGCATTTTTATAGTATTTTCCGTAAAATGTACACCCAGAACAAGAATATAGACGAGATTTATGACCTGTTTGCCGTACGTGTAATTGTAGATTCAGTTGCGGACTGCTATGCGGTCCTTGGAATGGTGCATGAAATGTACACCCCTGTACCAATGCGTGTAAAGGACTACATTGCAATGCCAAAGCCTAACATGTATCAGTCACTTCACACAACTGTAATTGGCACAAACGGCACACCCTTTGAGATACAAATACGTACCTGGGAAATGCACAAGGTGGCAGAAGAGGGTATTGCTGCACACTGGAAATACAAAGAGGGCGTATCAGGCGAAAATCCCATGGACTCAAAACTTGAGTGGGTTCGTCAGCTTCTTGAAACACAGATGAACAATGTAGATAGTGATGACTTTTTGAGTACACTCAAAATAGACCTTTTTGCAGACGAGGTGTTTGTATTTACACCAAACGGCAAGGTTATATGCCTGCCGGCAAAGAGTACGGTTATAGATTTTGCCTTTGCAATTCACTCACAGGTTGGCTATAAAATGAGCGGTGCAAAGGTAAACGGAAAGATTGTTCAGAACAACTATATTCTCAAAAACGGAGAGATAGTAGAAATTCTTGCAAATAACAACCACGGTCCCAGCCTTGACTGGCTCAAGATTGTAAGAACGAGCCAGGCAAAGAGCAAGATTAACCAATGGTTTAAAAAGCAAAACCGTGACGATAATATTGTTCACGGAAAGGAGCTTATCGAAAAAGAGCTTAAGCGTATGGGTTATACCCATGCACAGCTTTTCCGCGAGGAATGGGTAAGCAGACTGCTGAGAAGATACGGGTATCAGAACATAGACGACCTGTATGCAGGAGTCGGCTACGGAGCCGTAACACCGCAGAAAATTGTACTGAGGCTAAGGGACGACCTGCGCACAGAGGTTGCAGACCAGCAGAAAAAGGAAAAACCGATTGTTATTGAGCCGGAGCCACAAAACAAAAAGCAAAAGGTAACAGGTAAGGGAATTATCGTAAAGGGCATAGACAACTGCCTTGTAAGAATTGCCGGCTGCTGTGCACCTGTTCCGGGTGATGAAATAATAGGCTTTATCACTAAAGGCAGAGGTGTTTCCGTGCACCGTGCAGACTGCCCTAACATGAAGATAGAAAACCTGTCGGAAGAGGACAGAGCAAGGTTTATTGACGTATCATGGGGTGTTGAGCCACAAAGCGCATACGTTGCAAATATACAGATTGAAGCACACGAGCGGGCAGGAATTATGTTCGAGGTATCGGCTGTTCTTAATGACATGCATATCTCCTGTAAAACAATTAACGCATTTGTTACAAAGAAAAATGTTGCTGTTGTTCAGGTAGGAATTGAGATTTCAAACAAGGATGAGCTTGCACTTGTTCTTAAGAAAATCGGGCAAATTCCTGATGTAACAAACGTAATGCGTATATCAAACTGATTTAAGAGGTGGAAAATGGTCGTAGAAAAGGTTACTTTAAACACAGAGTTTATAAAGCTTGATCAGCTTTTAAAGTTTGCAAATGCGGCAGAAAGCGGCGGTATGGCAAAGGAAATGATTCTGGACGGGATTGTTCTTGTAAATGACGAGGTATGCACCATGCGCGGCAAAAAAATCCGCCCCGGTGACAAGGTGCTTGTTGACTTTGAGGATGATGAGTTCCTTATACAGGTTTCTTGATTATGTATGTAAAAAGCTTAAATCTAAAAAATTTCAGGAACTACGAAAATCAGACTATTGATTTTTGTGATACAACAAATATAATCTGCGGACACAACGCAAACGGGAAAACCAATATACTTGAGGCTGTGTACCTTTTCGGGTACGGAAAAAGCCATCGGTGTAAAAGTGATGGGGAAATGATTAAGTTTGGCGAGGAAAGCGCAAAGGTCACCATTGACTTTGAAAACGGAGGCAGAGAGTTTAAAGCGGTAATGTGCCTTTCTGCTGACGGAAAAAAGACCATTACGGTAAATAACGTGCCAATAAAGAAGTTGAGCCGACTTATGAGCTACTTCCACGCTGTGCTCTTTTCTCCCGAGGATTTGTCCTTGGTAAAAGGCGCACCATCTTCCCGGCGAAGGTTTATGGACGCGTCACTTTGCAGAATTTACCCTAGCTATTTTGCGGCACTTTCAGAATATAAAAAGGCGGCAACAGAGAAAAACATTTTACTTAAACAGCTAAGGAAAAAAGGGAAATCAAATGACAGCTATCTGTCCTTGTGGAATGAAAGAATTTCCGAGCCCTGTGAAAAGATTATGACAGCACGCCGTGAGTTTTTAAAGGAGCTGTCAGCCTTTGCGGCAAAAATCCAGATGGATATTTCCGGGGAAGAGCTTAATATGGCATACGAGCCAAGCATAAAAAGCCGGACTGCAAAGGAGATATTTGACTTTTTGGAGGAAAGCCAGAAACGCGAGATTGACAATGGCTCCATGTGCTACGGAGTGCAAAGGGATGATATTTCACTCAAAATTGGAGACCTTGACGCACGGCTTTTTGCATCACAGGGACAGCAAAGGACAACTGCCCTTTCTATGCGAATTGCAGAGGCGGACTATGTGTTTGAAAAAACAGGCGAATATCCCGTTCTGCTCCTTGACGATATTTTTTCGGAGCTTGACGTTACAAGAAGAATGTACCTGTGGCAGCGTATTTTTGATAAGCAGGTTATTATAACCTGTACTGATACGGACATATTTGAAAACTTAAACAGAGCACGGCTCTTTAATGTAGAAAACAACACGGTTACAGAAAAGGAAATAGGAGGCGATAAGTAAATGTATCTGCATCTTGGTAACAACTTTACAATAAATACCGAGGACATAGTAGGTATTTTTGATATGGACAACACAACCGTATCAAAAAGAGGCAGGCATTTCCTGCCGGACGCAGAAAAAAGCGGCAGAGTTATAAACGCCTCGGATGACCTGCCAAAGTCATTTATAGTAACAAACCGCGGAGACGAAACAAAGGTGTATATTTCATCAATTTCCACCCACACCCTAAATAAAAGGTCGGAAACTTCGGGAATTACAGATGATATATGAAAGGAATGGATAATAACATGAGTATGGAAAAAATCGAAACCAAATATGACGAAAATCAAATTCAGGTCCTGGAGGGTCTTGACGCCGTAAGAAAGAGACCGGGCATGTACATTGGCTCAACCTCTGCGGCAGGTCTTCATCATCTTGTTTATGAGATTGTGGACAATTCCATAGACGAGGCACTTGCCGGATACTGCACAGAGATTATCGTTAATATTAATCCGGACAACTCCGTAACCGTAAAGGACAACGGACGTGGTATTCCTGTGGGTATCCATCCACAGCAGGGAATTCCAACGGTTGAAGTGGTACTTACCATTCTCCATGCCGGCGGAAAGTTCGGCGGCGGCGGATACAAGGTATCAGGCGGTCTCCATGGTGTTGGCTCATCTGTTGTTAATGCTCTTTCTGAAACCCTTGAGGTAGAGGTGTCTGACGGTGAACACGTACATTATCAAAGCTATTCACGAGGCAAAGCAACATGCCCTCTTAAAGTAATTGGCGACACAACCGAAACGGGTACAAAAATAACCTTTAAGCCGGACGCAGAAATATTTGAAACACTTGAATTTGAATATGATGTGCTTCATAAGCGTCTTCGTGAACAGGCATATCTTAATAAGGGTGTAAAGATTATATTTACAGACCTTAGAGACCCCGAACGTGAAACTGCTACACTTTATGCAGAGGGCGGAATTTGCGAGTTTGTAAACTTCCTTAACAAAACAAAGGACCCTCTCCATAATGATGTAATTTATTTTGATGCAAAGCGCGAAGGTATGGAGGTTGAAGTTGCAATGCAATACACCACTTCCTATAACGAAGTGCTTATGAGCTTTGCAAACAATATCCATACAGTTGACGGCGGTATGCATGAAACAGGCTTTAAGGCAGGTCTTACACGTGTTATAAACGACTATGCAAGAAGTCATAACATGCTAAAGGACAAGGACCAGAACTTAACAGGCGAGGATACAAGAGAAGGTCTTACAGCCATCATCAGCGTAAAGGTTACCGAGGCACAGTTTGAGGGACAGACCAAAACAAAGCTTGGTAACAGCGAGGCAAGAACACTTGTGGAAACAGCCCTTTCTGACAAGCTTGCAGCGTACCTTGAAGAGCATCCAAAGGAAGCAAAGATTGTAATTGACAAAATTCTTACAGCCTCAAGAGCAAGAGAAGCAGCAAAGAGAGCAAGAGAAAGTGCAAGAAGCGGAAAGAACGCAAACAATTCTTCACTTCTTGGTAAGCTTGCACGCTGCACAGACGAGAACACAGAGTATGCAGAGCTTTATATTGTCGAGGGAGACTCTGCGGGTGGCTCTGCAAAGCAGGGCAGAAACAGACGCTTCCAGGCAATTCTCCCCCTTTGGGGTAAAATGCTGAACGTTGAAAAGTCAAGAATTGACAAGGTTTACTCAAACGAAAAGCTGCTCCCGATTATTCAGGCTCTCGGTGCCGGAATAGGTGACGAGCTCGACACGTCAAAGCTTCGCTACGGCAAGGTAATTATCATGGCGGACGCGGACGTTGACGGTGCACACATAAGAACTCTGCTTCTTACATTCTTCTTCCGTTATATGCGACCCCTTATTGACGGTGGACACGTATACATTGCCCAGCCGCCACTTTATAAGGTGTTCAAGGGTAAGAACAAAAACTACGAGGAACAGTTTGCATTTTCCGATGACGAGCGTGACGCACTCCTTGCAGAGATGGGACAGGGCGCAAAGGTACAAAGATATAAGGGTCTTGGTGAAATGGACCCTGAAGAGCTTTGGGAAACAACAATGGACCCTGAAAAGCGTACTATGCTAAAGGTTGATGTAGAGGACGCACAGCTTGCAGACGAAACCTTTACAATCCTTATGGGTGAAAAGGTAGAGCCAAGACGTGATTTTATAGAAAAGCACGCAAAATATGTATCTAACCTGGATATTTAAAGGAGAAGTAATATGGTAAAACACGTAATACTCTGGACATTAAAGGACGAATTTTCAGATTATGAAAAAGCAAAGATAATAAGTGAAATGAAAGAAGCCCTTGAAGGCTTAAAGGGAAAAATCCCCGGACTTATTGATATAACGGTAAATACAAATAAGCTTTCCACCTCCACAGCAGACGTAATGCTTGACAGCACCTTTGAAAGTGAAGAAGCATTAAAAGGATATTCTGTTCATCCGGAGCACGTCAAGGTGGCGGACGGAAAAGTCAGACCATTTACTAAGGCAAGAGCCTGCCTTGATTATCTAATTTAATAAATTTATCCAATAGACAAAGGAAAGATGTAGGTTTTTACATCTTTCCTTTTCTTAATATTGTCGTGCTTTGGATACTGTAATCTGTCCCCCTGTAATTGAAACAGATATTCTATTCTCTTTTGAAAGAGAGTTATACACCAACTCTGCAAACTTTTTGTTTTCATCACCATTTAAAACGCGTATGGGAGTTAATAAACATTCCCTGTTTTTTTGAAGTGTTTCATAGTACACAGAGCCTTCTTCAAATACCAAATTAAATTTTTCTCCTTTTTCTAAAGCCTGTATATACGGATTTTTTAAATCTCTTACAGCTGACACTATTTTAATGGCACTTTCCACAATAAAAGCATCAAATTCTATTTGTTGTTTCTTTTGCTCCTTTTTCATTAAAATTCGATAAATAGCATATGTTAGTATAACTATTAATAATAAATAAATCATTGCGCTTTGCTCCTTTTCATTAATCATCTTCTTAATTATACTCAACTTATTGAGTATTGTCAATACTTTAAGTATGATAAAATTAAAAAGGTGATGAAAATGATTAGTTATAAGCCATTTTATGATACTTTATTTAAAAAAGGATTAACAGAATACTACTTGATTTTTAAGCAAGGTTTCTCCGCTAACACCCTGCACCGAATGAAAAAAGGTGAAGCAATCAGTACAAAAACCCTTGATGCTCTTTGTTATGTTCTCGATTGCGATGTTAGTGATATAATAAAGTTTGAAAAGGAATAGCACCTGACATATTATCAGGTGCTATTTTAGTTTGTTGTCACAAGCGCGATCTTCTTACGATCCCTATTTTAATTATAAATTTCTCTTCTGTGACCTATATTCAAAATAAGAATTGTAATTTTATTATCTTCAATCTGGGCAAGTAAGCGATAATCTCCCACTCGGTAACGCCATTGATCGCTGCGATTTGCTGTTAATCCTTTTCCGTATAAACGTGGATTATCACACCCCTCCAGGTTTTTACGTATCCATCCTAAAATCAACGCTACAGTATGGCGGTCTAATTTTTTCAAATCTTTTAAAGCTCTTTGTGTAAATTCTACCCTGTATTTCATCTTAAGCCAAGTTCCTTTTCCACATCACTAAGAGAATAAGTCACAGGATTGCTTTTGTATTCTTCCATAGCTTTATCAAACATTTCTAAATCATATTCCATTTCTATACGTTCCATAACCGTCTGTCGAATAAGGTCTGATACAGAGATTCTGTTAAGCTCTGCATATTTTTTTATTAGCAAACTATCTTCATCGCTCAATCTTAAAGAAATAGTCATATAAAACACTTCCTTTCTGTAATACATTGTATTACAAAAACCCTGTTTTGTCAATATTATTTGCTGAATTTATAAAATTATTTCATATGTTTGTTATACAGACAGAAAAGTATTGTGGCTTTAGTTTAATATCTTACTATCTTCACAAAAAATCCTTGCAATTTTTTCTTATTTATGTTATACTTTTAATGCAACGCAACTTAATATCTGGTAATGCTAAGAGAGAAGTGTTTTTAATATGTTAAAAACACATTCTCTATTTTGGCTTCTCTTTTAGTGTATCCAAAGTTGTGTTGCGACAATCGGAGTTATGTGTTTTTGGTGCGGTGACTTCGGTTGCCGCATTTTTTAATGCATTAAAATAGTGCAGGAGTTGACTAAAATGAAAAGAAACGAAATAGAAAGAATCATTATAAAATCTGAAGGAAGTAAAAAATCATATATAAATACTTTGCTCGTTACTTATGCTATAGGTATAGTGGTGGCACTGTTTTGTGGATTATTAGTAGATGGACTAAAAGGGTTCCTCACATTTGTTTTATTTTGTTCATTACCCGTGTGCATCATTGTACATTTGATAACAAACAAATTGTATAAAAGCACACAAATAATAGTAACAAATTACGGAGTCTACTGCCGAAATTTTTCTAAAGATGAAACATTTATAACTTTAAACTCAATTACATCTGTAAGTACATATTCTGACTTTATGAACTCTATAGCTTTTACCTGCATTAACAATACTTATTATTACTGTTACATTAAAAACCGACAAGAAATTTATGACACGGTTAATAAATTAATTAGTCAGCCAAATCCATGTGGTGAAACAGCTGAAATATTTTATAAATTATTGAAGTACAAATCTTTGTATGATGAAGGTGTAATTACATCGGAAGAATTTGCACTTAAGAAAAAACAACTTCTCGATATTTAAAAGAAACTGTTTAAAAAGTCGGCTCGCAATCCAAGGAGATAGATTAAAAATAGTGCAGAACGGACGAAACGCAGTATTATGCTACTTATGTAGCATAATACCTTGCCCGACCGCGTACGAGTGTACGCCGAGAGGTGCGTTGAGTTCGTAGTTCAATGGCATAAAATTAATAGGAATTCGCTTTCTTTGCGAATTCCTACAATAATTTATGGGTTATCTTTAATTGTGATTACTTATAAATGCACAGTTAGAGCCATTGAACGATCTGTGCATTTTTAAACATCGCCTTACAATCACAGTTCTTCTGTTTTAAATGCCGTATAGCCTTCGTAATGATAGCTGTTATCAATACCCTTCATATAAAGCTCTCTATCATTAATTTTATCAATCAAGGCATTTTTCAAAATATGCTTGATTTCAATATCTTTGACAGGGCTACGCTCCATAGCAAGCAGATAATCTTCCTTTGAAACCTTGCTCCAGTCAACTACCATTCCAAGCTCTTTCTTTAAGATATGGTCAAGCCAAATTCTTGTGCTTCTGCCATTACCTTCTCTGAATGGATGTGCAATATTCATCTCTACATATTTTTCAATAATTTCCTCAAATGTAGACTGCGGCATATTGCTGACGTGTTCCAAAGCAATGTCAAGATACATTACAGGTGCAAAACGAAAACCGCCTTTAGCAATATTCACATCACGCACCACTCCTGCAAATTCATAAATTTCATCAAACAAATATTTATGAATGAACGCAAGGGTAGAAAACTTACCTGCCTCAAGCCCATCAAGTATTCCTTTATCGTAAAGCTCAATAGCTTTTTTCTTGCTGATTCTTTCCTCCGCACGTGCAAGCTCAGCAGAATCTTTTATTCCAAGCTTATTTTCTAAAGCCATAACAAACCTCCGTCAGTTATTGAAACGCTTACAGCCATTGATTTGTGTATTTCTTATTTACTTAAGTAATCGTATAATTCATCTAAACCCTCACCGGACTTGGAGTTTACAAAAAATATTTTTTTACATCCGGCAAGGCGCAGCCATCGCTCTGCCCTTTCGGGATTTGCGTCCGGTCTGTCAATTTGCGTTACAATACCTATAACCTCACGATTTGATGCAGCAGTGACACAAGGGGGATACAAGCTGTATTCTTCAGTTGCACTAAGTAGGAGACCTACAACGTCTGCCTCATAGGAATAAAGTGCCAGAGCATATCCCAGCTGCTTTGTT
>CAZWCO010000014.1:0-13636 GCA_964632665.1 uncultured Lachnospiraceae bacterium
CTTAATTCCTCATTTACATTTGTTTTGTCTGTAATTTCAAAAGGAGTGGTTTCTGATTTCGCAAGAATTCTAAGGTCTGTAACATAGATTTCCCAATCACCTGTTTTTATTTCCTTGTTCTTGCTTTCTCTTTCTCTTACCTGTCCCTTTGCCATAAGAACAAATTCACTTCTGCATGTTGCAGCCTTTTCAAAAACCTCTCTGTCAGTGCCCTCATCAAAGGCAAGCTGTACTATACCTGTTCTGTCTCTCAGGTCTATGAAAATGAGAGTTCCCATATCACGAATTTTTTGCACGTATCCGCCAACTGTAACCTCTCCGCTGTGTGGTATTTCTGCGCAGTAGCAGGTCCTTTTTAAGCCTTTCATTGTATCCATTATCTGTTACCTCCGATAAAGCCGGCTATTTCGTCCAGAGAAAGACTGGTTTTTTCACCGGTAAGCATATTTTTGATTTCACATGTATTTGAGTCAATTTCATTATCACCAAGGACAACTGTGTATTTGCAGCCAAGCTTGTCTGCATACTTCATCTGGGCACGGAGTGCGCGTCCCATATAATCTGTCTCTGCGCTTACACCCTGATTTCTAAGACCTAGTATAAGCTTTGGAATACATGCCGCCGCCTTTTCTCCAAGGGGTGCTACATAAAGGTCAACCTTGTTTTCATAAGGGATTTCCACACCTGTTTCCTCAAGTCTTATAAGAAGTCTTTCTATTCCAAGACCAAAGCCTATTCCGGGGGTTGGGTCTCCGCCAAACTCCTCTATTAGTCCGTCATATCTTCCGCCGCCGCAAACTGTAAATTCGCCGCTTATGATTTCAAAAACGGATTTTGTATAGTAGTCAAGACCTCTTACTATCGAGTTGTCTATAATATATTCTATATCCATCGCGGAAAGAGCCGCCTTAAAGCCTTCAAAGTGAGTGCGGCAATCATCACAGATATTGTCAAGGAGCACAGGTGCACCCTCTGCCGCCTTGTTACATATTTCCGATTTGCAGTCAAGGATACGGAGCGGGTTTCTGTCAAATCTTCCTTTACACGTATCGCAAAGAGTATCCAGCTTTGTGCTTAAAAATTCACGGAGCTTTTCGTTATACTTCTTTCTGCATTCAGGGCAGCCGATACTGTTTATGTGAACTGTAAGGTCTTTAAGTCCTGCTTTTTTAAGGAATGTAAGTCCAAGAGCAACAACCTCTGCATCAATACCCGGCCCTGCAGCTCCAAACGCCTCAATGCCGAACTGATGAAATTCACGAAGTCTGCCTTTTTGCTTATTCTCATACCTGAAGCAAGGTATGTTATAAAACATTTTTGCAGGAAGAGGAAGTGCATACAGGTTATTTTGTAAATAGCTTCTTGCTACGGATGCTGTTCCCTCAGGACGGAGTGTAACACTTCTGCCGCCTTTATCATTAAAGGTATACATCTGCTTTTCAACAACGTCTGTTGTATCTCCAACACCTCTTTCAAAAAGCTCTGTATGTTCAAAGGTTGGCATTCTTATTTCTCTGTAATTAAATTTGTCGCATACCTCCTTAAAACACTTTTCAAGGTATTGCCACTTGTAGCTTTCTGAGGGCAACAGATCCTGAGTGCCCTTTGGTGCGTTTGTTATAAGCATAAAACTTGTCCCTTTCGTAATATAATAATTATTCCACTTAATTATACAGCTTTGGAAAAATTATGTCAAGTATATTTTAAATTTGCATAAAAAAACCCCATGATTACCGATTAATTACGACCAAATTTCTTACCTGCTATAAGCAGGTGGGTAACTTCCTGACAGCTTTATATGTCCACTGGCAGTCCCGAAGGAAAGGAGGCGTATACGCCGCTATCAGAGTAAGAATCCCTTTTAGTAAGTGTTGGTAAAAAATATAGGTCGAACCACGAGTAAACTCAGGGTAAAAAACTTTATTTTTTTTAAATTTTGCCGCACCTATCCGCCGGGATGTGCGGTCTTTACATTTAATACTATACCACAGTTTTTTTTAAAAATCAACTGTTATTATATGTCAAATCATTTAATATAGTATTACAGTCTTAGTGTTCCTCACCGCAGTCGCAAGGCTCGCTGTCGCGTCTTACAAACTCTTCAAATGCAGCTTCAAGCTCTGCATCGCTCTCGATTGTGACAAGCTCTGCTTCGTCATCATCGCCCTCTACACGCATAATAAGAACCTCTTCAGCAGTTTCTGCTTCTGCAGCCTCTACCATTGCGAAGTATGTTACTCCGTCAAGCTCAAAAACGTCAATCACAGCAAATTCGATTTGTTCGCCGCTTTCATCTTCTAATACAATAATATTATTTTCTTCCATAGTCAAAGTCCTCTTGTCTTTCTTCCCTATTTTAAAGTGGGATTTTTATCTTTTAGGAAATTACTACTTTTAAGTTGTAATTTCCTAAATTACAAAAAAGTCTACTTATAAAAGTGAGCTGCGCGAACGACAATCACGATAGTGACTTTTTTATTTATTGTAATACATAATACAAAAATTGTCAATTGTTTTTTTGATAGTTCATGTAATTTTCAAGGATTATACATGCCGCAACTGTATCAAGGACTTTTTTTCTGTCCTTGCCTCTTGTATTTGTTGTGTTCAGGACAGCACTTGCACTTACGGTTGAAAGTCTTTCGTCCCAGAGTACTATTTCGCCCTCATATATCTTTTCAAGCTCCGCTGTAAATTCCTTTGTTGCGTCTGCACGAAAGCCCTCTGTACCGTCCATGTTTTTGGGAAGCCCCACCACAATTTTTTCCGGCTTATATTCATTTATAATTTCAAGGAGCTCGGGCATAAGCCTTTGAAAGCCTTTGTTTTTTACAGTCCCTACGCCCTGTGCCGTAATCCCCAAGGGGTCGGAGACCGCAACTCCCACACGGCTGTCACCGTAGTCTATTCCAAGTATTCTCAAAATTCTTATTCCTCCAGTTTTTTTATACCCTCCGCAAGAGATACAAGACTCTCGCCTGCTGCAACAGCCTTGCCATGCTCTGTAAGAAATCCCTCCGAGAACATCATTCCCCCAAAGTCCGTGCAATATTCTGACAGGATACAATGGGATTTCTCAAAGTTCTCACCCGGCCCAAGTATAAAATACCATTTATTTTCGTATTGGTACAGCTTGCTTTTTCTAAGGGCGTTTTCTTCTATCTTTATAAGCGCTTTACAAAGAGCGGAAAAGTCATCGAAGCTGTAAAAGTTTTCGGGACTTACCAGCTTTTTCGTTTTTATCCTTACCCTTTTTTCTGCACCGCGAATACTTACTCTTTGTGTGTTTTCTTCCTCTTTCTTAAATCCGGAAATGTATAATACCACGCCGTCTCTCGACTGCATTGCTTCTACCGCCACAGCACCTTTATACGGGTTAAATCCCGTTTCTCTTCTTACATTCTCCATTATATAAAACAAGAATTTATGAAGTCCCGGTGACCTTGGAGATAGCTTTTCCGGCTTTAAATTATAATAAATAAGGTCCTCTGCTGTAAGTGTAACCTTTATTCTGCTATTTTCGAGAACTTCTATTTTCATAAACCTACCGTTCATACATTTTGTATGACCTCTCAAAATTAATCAGTTGTCTGCTTTACTCTCACTTCCCGAAATGACTTATGAGAAGCTTTGTAAAAACAGAGTTGTCAGGTGTATTGTTCAGGTACTCAAGTATATGTCCGTACGCATCTGTGGGAGACTGTGCTTTTGAAATTTCACGCCTTATTATCATTGATGCCTCATGCTCCTGTTTTGTGAGAAGCTCTTCTTCACGTCTTGTACCTGACTTTAAAATATCTATTGCCGGGAAAATACGCTTTTCCTGAAGATGACGGTCAAGCTTAAGCTCCATGTTGCCTGTACCCTTAAACTCCTCAAATATAACATCGTCCATACGGCTTCCTGTTTCCACGAGGGCTGTTGCAATAATGGTAAGACTTCCGCCCTCCTCAATATTACGGGCAGCACCAAAAAACTTCTTTGGCTTTATAAGTGCATCAGGGTCAAGACCGCCGGAGAGTGTTCTGCCTGTTGGTGTAACCGTAAGATTATACGCACGGGCAAGTCTTGTAATTGAGTCAAGAAGTATTACTACATCCTTTTTATGCTCTACAAGACGGCTTGCACGCTCAAGTACCATCTCCGAAATCTTGCAATGATTTTCAGGGGTCTGGTCAAAGGTTGAATATATAACATCTGCATCCACAGAGCGTTTTATATCCGTAACCTCTTCAGGACGTTCGTCAATAAGAAGCACAATAAGATGAACATTGGGATGGTTTTTTCTTACGGACTGTGCAATCTGCTTTATAATTGTTGTTTTACCTGCCTTTGGCGGAGCAACAATCATTCCTCTCTGACCTTTGCCGATAGGGCATACAACATCTAAAAGTCTTGAAGCATACTTTTCCCTTTCTCCTGTGTCAAGCAAAAGCTTTTCTGTCGGGTATATGGGAGTAAGCTTTTCAAAGGACCGTCTTTTAAATACAGAGTCCACTCCGTCTCCGTTTATCTTTTTTATATACAGGAGAGGCGAATATTTATCCTCATCATCAACAGGTCTTGCATCGCCACGGATTTCGTCTCCATTTTTAAGATTAAATCTGCGGATTTGTGTAGGAGATACGTAGATGTCACCTTCACTTGGCTTAAGTCCGTCAACACGAAGGAAACCAAAGCCGTCATTTAGTATGTCAAGAACGCCGCACACCTCACATACATCTGCCGGGCGTTCCTTTTTCTTTGGCTGTACATCCTCGTGTACTTCCTTTTTCTCACACGCACGCGCGTCTATTATCTTTTTTATAATTTCCTCTTTTTTAAGTGCAGAGATTTTTTCTATACCGAGTCCTGTTGCAATTTGCTTTAATTCCTCTTTAGTCTTGTGAGACAATAAAATTTCTTCGTTCATATGCCATTCCTTTCACAGACTTTTATAAACTGATAAACAAGTTCATCAGAAGATTTTGGTCATAAAAATACTTTACTATATATGTACCGTCCACGACTTCACGGATTAGTGCGCTGTTTTGCACATTTAAAGATGCAATTCCGCACAGAATATAAACAATCAAAAGACCGGATATAAGTCCCGCAACCGCTCCAAGCAGCTTGTTTGCGCTTTTAAGGAGAGGCAGCTTGAACATGCCGTCAATAACAAGAAATATAAGAAACAAAAGGAGCTTTGCAAGCAAATAAATAATAATTGCACATACTAGCTTTTTTACTATTTCACTTACTGCCGGTACAATTGCATTTTCTGCGGCTGTTTCAACAGCGTCATTTACAAAGGCAGGCAGACCGCTTATGTTTTTTTCTTCGCCGGTTGAAACCATTTTCCCAAGCTCGCTGTCATATTCCTTGTCTGCAATAAGACCTGTATAAACCATCTGGTCAATTTTTATACCGAGGCCGCTGGATTCTATCATATTGCCAACAGGCTCTGAAAGGAGCAGCACAGCAATTATTGTAAGGATTATTGATGAAAGCTTATAGATTGATTTAAATATGCCTTTTTTTGCAGCCAGCCATGTAGAAATCACTATTACTGCCACAAGTATAATATCAAATATAATTGAATAATTCATATATTACCTCTTTCATATTAAACGGAAACAAATTCTATACTGTTGTTATACACAATAAGATATGTTCTGCTGTCTATAATTCTAAGTCCCTTAACGTCCATGGCAGCAGCATATTTCTGTTCTCTGCCCGGCTTTCCGAACACTATCATTCTTGTATTGTTATAAAGGAGCAGGTTATCCGATATATCTATATAGTCCGGAAGCTCATCTGCATTGAATTCCTTTTTAAGACGTCCGCTCTTTGAATATGTTCTTATGACAGGTACGTTATATTTATCAATTACAACGGCTTTATTTCCTTCTGTATCAATTGAATATGCCGAAAAGTCCCCGTCTATTCCTTCATCCCAAGAAACAGAGCCATGAACGGACAAGCCAATAAGTCTGTTATCGCAGAATACATTAAGCTTTTCGCCTATATAGTCTATTTTAAATACAACGCTTGAGGGTATTTCAACTGTTTTGTAACATTCCTTTTCGTCAATATTAAAAAACTGTACAGAGCCTTTTATATTATCCTTTGCATTTATAAATCCAACAGCTATTTTACGTCCTGAAGGAGATATGTCTGCACACACAACCGTATCAGTACCGGAGCCCCATGAAAATACTCTCTTACCGTTTTTATTAAAGACCTCCACAGCACCCTTAAAGAACTCTTTTTTTGTAACTACAACAACATCTCCCCTTGAGGAAACATTGGCATTGAGTATGGTGTTTTGTGCGTCAGAATCAAATACAAGTTTATTCCCCGAATAAAGACATACCTTTGTTCCGCCGTTTTCTGCAAGGGAAATATACTTTCCGTCAACATTAAGTATTGGATTTACAACACTTGTTGCAAGCTTCCATTCCTCTTTTCCGTAGCGGTTTATAAATGCAAGATAATTTGACTTTGCAGCTATTATTCCGCCGTCAACTGCCACGTAGCACGCATTGCTGGCATTTTCAAAAGGAACAAGATATGATTCGTTATCATATGTAGTACCCATTGCCCTGCTTTCTTCTTCACGCTTTTTAAGGATATCGTCATCTTCATTACCAAAAAATTCGTTCCAGGTTTCACTAATGCCAAGCTTTGAATCTATTGCATGCAAATTCATTATAAAATTTGTTTTGTAGTTCCTGAAATAGCTGTTGAATGACAAAAGAAAAATCACAACAGCCGCAAGTAAGACAATACCAATAATTTTAAGTGCTTTTTTTATGCTAAAGGAGCTTTTTTTCTTTGGAGCAGGCTTTATTTCCGGCTCCGGAATAATCTCCTCCAAAGAGGTTTCCGTCTCAAAAATTTCTTCCTTGTCAAACTCTTTCTTTTTAGGCGCAAAATCGTCCTCAAATTCTTCATAAGTCATTAGTAACACACCTCCGATAAGCAAAGTCCCTTTGCAGGCAATGTAACTCCTGCACGTTCTCTGCTACGTGAATTTATTACGTCCGGGATTTCCTCCGGCTTTATCTTGCCTGCACCAACACTCACAAGTGTTCCTGCAATAATACGCACCATATTATACAGAAAGCCGTCTCCCGTAATATCAATGGATATTAAATCCTTTTCTTTTTTTATTTCCAAAGAATATATTGTCCTTACAGTTGTTTTAACCGTAAATCCCGATGCGGCAAAACCAACAAAATCATGGGTACCCATAAAATGCATAGCTGCCTCTTTCATTTTTTTTATATCTAGGGGAATTTTTACCTGATGGGTATAAGGAAACAAAAACGGGTCGGGAATCTGACTGTTAAATATCCGATAGGTATAGCGTTTTTTTATTGCAGAACGTGACGCATCAAAGTCTTCTGCTGCCTCCTCTGCTCCTGTACATACAATGTCATCGGGAAGTCTTGAATTAAGAGCCGGAGGAAGATTTGAAACAGGAATTCCGGAGCTTGTTTTAAAGCTTGCAACATACTCGCTTGCATGCACTCCTGCGTCTGTTCTTCCACAGCCGATAACAGTGCACCTTTCACCGCCGGTCACAAAAGAAACTGCATCGCCTATGATTTCCTGAACTGTAATGCCGTTAGGCTGAATTTGCCATCCGTGATAACGGGTACCGGCATATCTTAAAGTTAGTTTTATATTTCTCATAATTTACTCACAAATCAGTCCGTTAAAATATACACATTTATTATATCATAAAAATATTAAATAGTCAATTTAAATTTTCTACAAATTTACTCCCAACACTATCAAAAAAAACAACACCCGAAGGTGTTGCTTTTAACAGTTTTAAATTATTCATCTATAATTTTCACATCATCCGGATTTTGAGCCTTTTTTTCAAAGCCCACACCCTCTATATGAACATTAACAGCCTTTATATCCATGCCGGTCATTGACTCTACATTTGATTTAACATTTGCCTGAACAGCCTCTGCAACCTCACGTATTCTCGTGCCGTAGTCTACCACAATATAAAGGTCAAGTGTGATACCCTCCGGAAGTATATCTACCTTTACTCCCTTTGAAAGATTTTTTTTGCTTGCAAACTTTTCTGCAATAGCACCGGAAATTGACGTGTACATACGCGCTACGCCTTTTGTTTCCTCCGCAGACACTCCTGCGATTGCCGCAACAACATCATTTGAAATTTTTACATTACCGTTTGAAGATTCTGTTTCAATATCATTTTCATTAAATTCAAAAAAATTATCCGCCATTTTTATCAATATACTCCTTTCGTATATCATTATCCTGAGTATATTATATCAAATTATTTAACGAACTTCAACAATTTTAATTTGATTAGGAGAAATTTTTAGCTGTTCTGTTGCAATTTCCTGTATTTTCGCTGCGTCCGCCTCGGAAAATTCGTCTTTTTGCACAGTTATATTAACATTTTCCTCAGAAATATATACACATATCTTATCATAACCTTTTGCACGGGCAAGATTTTCTATTTCTGCCTCATTCTGTACATTTTCTGCAAGGCTTATAATTTTGTCCTGAGCTTTTCTTCTTATTTCTGTATCAAAGCTTTCATTTGCGGCAGTTTCATTTAATATATCAAGAGATTTTGACCTTGAAATTTCACGCTCCGACCTTGAGTTTTCAAAATAGTCTGCCACAGCACCGGGGGTTTTAACAGGTGTCTCCTCTACATCCTTTTCCTCCACCTTCTCATCGTTCATCACATAAGTTGCCTCTCCAAGCCTTTTTCCTGCTTCTACATAACTTTCACCGTCCCGTACGGTTATTGTATCCTGGTAATGCCAATTAAGATAGCCTGCCATTCCAACAAGCACCACAAGCGCCGCCGCAACTATTTCTTTCCTTTTTAAAATCATCATTCCTACTACTTCCTTTCTATTTCAACTTTTGCACCACAACCTTGTGCGGAGGCAAATCAAGTGCTGCCTGTACAGCATCTGAGAGCTTGTTTCTTACATCTGCCTCGCCCGCTCCCTCTGCAACCACTACGGCACCCTTTGCCCGTATGTTTTTCTCCCTATCCTCCCCGTGATATGTAATCATAACAGAAACCCTACCACAGCCCTCGATTGACGAAAGTATATTACATAGCCTTTCTTCCTCGCTGCCGTCTGCTAAGGATGTCTTTTTTTCGCCGCCGGGGATTGTCATAAGGAGTATTCCAATAATTAATATTACGGCAAATAGCTGTTTATTCCTGCTATCAAGAATTTTCTCTATTCCCGGAAGGATATTTTTTGCGGAGAATAAACTGTTCCAAGAATTTCTTTTATCGGGGTTTTCTTTTCCTTTGTCCAAACTATCATCTCCTTAACACCCTCAATTTCATAATTACTATTTACTAAGAGCTCTGTTTCAACCTTATATTCACCCTGCAGCTTATCTGTAAGTCGCTTTTGTGCGTCCTCCGAAACACGTCTTTCAAGCTCCTCCTTTACCTGTTTATGCTGAGCAAGCATATCTGTTTCATCGGAGTATGAAAATTCGGAGAATAAATCAATTCCGGCTATTTCAAAAACAGGAGATACTATAACACTTACAAGCATAATTCCTGTTATTATGCTTATAAACTTCTGCCATCTCTGGGGAGATATATTTTTTGCCACAGCCGAAAGAACTGCCGCAGTAATTAAGGTTGTAAGGTACTTGTCCATAATTAATATTCCTTTATCCTGTTGATGCAAGTATTATACCAATTGTAATCAGGAAAAGCACAGCCACCGTTGCAACCATTCCAAACAAAATGGTTACAGCACTGCTGATCCCGTTTAAAAGCTTTGAAATGCGGATGTCCGACACAGGCTCCGTTATTGCACTGCTAAGGCGTATAATAAGCGCCATAGCACCTATTTTAATTATAGGTGCGACACATATGGAGCACAAAACAACAAGCCCTGCGCTGCCCACTGTGTTTTTCATCATTTTGCCGCTTGTAATTACGGTCTCAAGAGTTTCCGACAAAAAGCCGCCAACAACAGGTACAAGGCTTCCAACTGCAAATTTTACAGTTTTTGCGCTGACTGCATCAAGTGACGGAGTTGCAAAGCCGTATATGGCACAAATTCCGGTAAAGAGAGTAAAAACAAGAGTAAGTATCCATCTTGACGCAGAGCTTGTCAATCGGCAAAGTCCCGATATTTGCACATTGTCACCAATATTATCTGTAATTGTGAGAATAACAGAATATGATGCAAGAGGAAGAATACATCTGCGGCATATTATACTTATAACATATACAGACGCTGACAGAACAGGATTAAATGCTGCAACTGATATACTTTTGCCCGAGGTTACTATAAGCGTCATAAGCATAGGCGAAAGCTTGGTTATAAAATCTGTCATTTCACTTATAACATCTGATGCATAGTCAAGGCACACAGAAAAGCATTTTACACTTGTGGCGGCAGCACCGCCATAGCAGGCAAAAAAAGCCATATTGCTTACACCGGAGTTTAAATTCTGTTCAAGAAGTCTTACAATTGTGGTTAGTAGACCAATACAAAAAAATACTATGATATAGCTTCCAAGCTCGTGAAATTCTCCTACACAAAGGTCAATAAGCTTATTTATAAGTCCTGTGGGAGAAAGCTCAAAGGACCCGCTTTGCATGGAAGCTGCAATTTCCTCCGCTTTTTCCATAGCAGATAAAAACTGTATGCTAAAGCATGTGTATTGCATTTGTGCAAACCTCCAGAAATCCCTTTATTATAGGCATTGACAAAAGCATTATAAACACCTTTCCCACCATTTCAAGCTTTACGGCAACTGCACCGGCGCCCGAGTCCCTGCAAAGCTCCGAGGCAATTTCCGTAATATAAGACACACCTATAATTTTAACAAGGGCAACAAAGTATTTATTGTCTATGCCGCCAAGCTCCACCACTTCCCTGATTTCCTCAGTTACTCCGTTAAGTCCCGTCACAACGAAAGCGAGCAAAACTGCGCCGGTTGCTATTGTAACAAGGAGGGCAAATTCCGGCTTTGTCTGCCTCAAAATAACAGACGCAATTGCACCGGCAAGTCCAATTCCTATTAACTGAAAAATATCCATTTTATTTTAGAGATTAAATATATTCTTTACCATATCAAAAAGCTCCCCTATCTGCTGAACTATAATTACAAGTACAACCACAAGTCCCGCAATTGTAGTAAGCAAAGCCTGCTCCTCGCGTCCCGAGCGTGCAAGAAGCTGGTTCAGGACTGCAACAATTATTCCAATTCCTGCCACACGGAATATTAAATCCACTTCCACTTTAACCTCTGTTCTCCTTTCCGTTTTACATAAGCATCAAAACAGAAAATGCCCCAACAAGCACAGAGCCGTTTATATAACCTCTTGTTTTCTGGGAGCATTCCCCTGAAGCCTCCGTAATGATTTTATCAAGCTCACTTATTGTATAATCAAGCTGACGCACCTGGTTATTTACATCCGTTCTGCCAAGACCATTTGCCATAAGCAAAATACAGCTTTGGTCACGTGCTGTAAATGAGTATTTGTCCAAAAACATACTAATAGCTCTCTCAAAAGCCCTTTGACCTCCCACCTCCGGTATAAGCCGTGCAAATTCCTTAAAGCACTCGTTTGAAAACCTTTCACCGATTTTTCTTGCGGCACTTTCAAGGGGTGTTGCACTAAAGGAGATTTCTGTTCTTAAGGCTTCTATCATCAGCCTGAACTCCCTTAAATGCTTCAGCCGCTTCCTGATGTTAAGGGATTTATACACTCCAAAGGTTGTAAAACAAAGCATAATTATTACGGCGCCTGTAAGCTTATACATGTACAAGCTCCTTTACAGTTCCCGGATATGGCCTGTCCGTGAGCACTACAACACAGCTAAAGCATTTTAAGAGCTTTTGTGGAATATCCTTTTTCCAGTCGCCGCTATGTACACTTGCAAACACAGCCACACCTGACGCCACGGCTCTTTCAAGCACGCCTGAATCTTCAAAAGGATTAAACTCGTCCACCGCAATCACAGCCGGGGACATACTGCGAAGTGCCATACTCATTCCCTCTGTTTTTTTGCACATATCAAGTATATCGCTGCATGAGCCTAAATCAAAGCCGGGAACGCCGTCCCTTACTGCCGCAAGCTCACCTCTTTCATCAACCACACTTATATTAACACCCTTGTTGGAAATTTGTCTTATCAAGTCTCGGAGGAAGGTTGTCTTACCGCACCCCGGTCTTGAAACAATAAGAGTGCTCTTTATATTCCCATTATTGAAAACTGCCTCAACTGCTCTGTCTGCGGCGCCAAAAACCTCCCTTGCAAAACGGTAGTTAAGACAGGAAATGTCACGCATAAATTCACCATCAGGTGTAACCGTGCCACAAACACCTACCCTGTGTCCGCCGGGAGCTGTAATATATCCGTTTTTGATTTCATCCTTATATGTATAAAGTGATGAAGCTGTAAGCACGTCCACCGCCTCGTCTATATCACGTTTTGAGATAATAACCCCCTTTTCCTTATCGCCTGCAAGTCCGCCGGTGTGGGTCACAAATTTTTTGCCTGTTCGCGTTGTAACACAAAGTGGCGCACGGCATCTTAGTCTTATTTCTGTAAGCTCTGAGCTGTCAATCCCGAAAAAATATTTTCTTATGCGAAGTGGAAGTAATTCAACAGGAGTTTCCCTTATAAGCTCTGAGCGTGTATTTACTATCATCATGTAAATTTCATTCCTTTCTTTATTTGGGCATGTACAAAATTTGTTATACTCCATTGTATTACAGGTTATATAAAATTAGAACACAAAAAAGAAGGTGTTTCCACCTTCTTTTTTAGAGTTTGTTACGTTGTATCTTGCCACTTACCGTTTTTGGCAGGCTATCTCTGAATTCTACAATTCTCGGATATTTATACGGTGCTGTCTTTTCCTTAACATAGACCTGGATTTCTTTTTTAAGCTCTTCACTTCCAACAGTTCCGTCTACAAGCACTATACTTGCCTTTACAATTTGACCTCTTACCTCATCGGGAACAGCGGAAACACCGCACTCAAGCACATATGGAAGCTCCATAATAACGCTTTCTATCTCAAAAGGTCCAATTCTGTATCCTGATGACTTAATAACATCATCTGCACGACCTACATACCAATAGAAGCCATCTTCGTCACACCATGCAACGTCACCTGTGTGATAGAAGCCGTCATGCCATACCTCAAGAGTTTTCTCATCATCTCCGTAGTAGCCTGTGAAAAGACCGCAAGGTGCACCATTTTTAACATTAACAACAATTTCTCCCGATTCACTCGTTTTTACAGGATTTCCGTCAGCGTCAACAAGCGAAACATCGTATATAGGTGCCGGCTTACCCATTGAGCCAATCTTGTGTGAGCTGCCTACCATGTTACCTATAATCATTGTACTTTCTGTCTGTCCAAAGCCTTCCATAATTCTGAGACCCGTTGCCTTTTCAAACTGACGGTAAACCTCCGGATTAAGTGCTTCGCCGGCAGTTGTCATATGGCGTACAGATGAAAAATCGTACTTTGAAATATCCTGCTTTATCATCATTCTGAGCATTGTAGGAGGTGCGCAGAAGGTTGTAATATGATACTTTGCAAACATTGGAAGAATGTCTGCCGCGTCAAAGCGGTCAAAGTC
>CAZWCO010000015.1:0-13287 GCA_964632665.1 uncultured Lachnospiraceae bacterium
ATTGGTATTACACAAATGCCAACGGTGTGGCCTTCATGCCCCAAGACTGCAAACGCCTGTTGAAACGACCTTTTTCGGGACAGATGCCGCAGGACCTTACCGCTTCCACGTATGCAGAAGTGGCACATATGGATGAAGTCACGCGTATGCAGTACCTAGACCTGCATTTTTGGCTTGTCGATGACATTCTGCTCAAAACTGACAAGATGTCGATGGCTCATTCGTTGGAGAGTCGTGTCCCCTTTTTGGACAAGCGGGTTGCGAATCTGTCCTTCACCATTCCCGTTTCCCTAAAGGTGGACGAAGGGCAGACCAAGCTTACCCTGCGGGAAGCAGCCGAATGTGCCATTCCGCGAGATTGGGCGCAGAAAGAGAAGCTCGGCTTTCCCGTGCCTTTGACGAATTGGCTTCGCCAAGATCGCTATTATGAGCAGATAAGGGAATGGTTCACTGGTCCGGAAGCTGAGTCCTTCTTCGCTACTGATGAGCTTCTGGTTCTCTTGGATGAGCATAAGACGGGAACCAAGGACAACACGCGCAAGATTTGGATCATCTACATGTTCCTTGTATGGTATCGGATCTACTTTGTAGATCGCCGCAAGCCTTCAGAGAGCGCTTCTTGATGGCTCGGCTTGGCATCCTGGGGGGGATGGGACCTGCGGCTACTGCGCATTTGTTTACGCGAGTGGTCGAGCTTACGAACGCCTCCTGCGACCAAGAACACGTTGAGATCACGCTGCTTAATCGCCCGGGCGTCCCTGATCGCACTGCCTACCTGCTGCGTAAGCAAGGTGCGCTCAACTTCATTCCCGTTCTTCAGGAGATGGCTCTTGAATTGGAGGCGGCTGGCTGCTTCATTCTTGCCATGCCTTGCAACACGGCTCACACATGCCTGCCGGAAATATCCTCGGTGCTGACAAGTGCGCGATTCGTTGACATGCTGAACGAGACGGTGGCACTAACCGCAAGCTTGGGCTGCTCCCGCGTGGGCATTTTGGCAACCGATGGCACTTTGTCTACGAAGGCTTATCAACACGCGTTTACCCAAGCGGGCCTAGAGGTCGTCGTTCCCGAGGGGAACCTTCAAAGAACGGTCATGAGCATCATCTACGAAAATGTTAAGGCAGGGATTCCTGTTCCCGAGGAAAAGGTCGAAAGCGTGATGAGTGCGCTCGCCTGCCAGGGTTGCGATGGGGTGATCCTAGGCTGCACGGAGCTTTCGGTCATCGGCATACCGGCGTACTTCCTGGGAATGCCCGTCATAGACGCCTTGGACGTACTGGCTTGGCGTTGTGTCCAGGAATGCGGTGCCACCCCCCGCTCCCTAGCCGTTCTTCGCTCTCAGGATGCATTCTTTGCGTAAAGGGTGGCGCTGAATAGACGACGCCTCGGCGTCCCAGCCGAGGCGTTTACCTTCTCGATGGTTTTCTATCCTTTAAACTGCCTGCCGTCCGTGTCCCAGAAGAACTTTTTGAATTTACGGATCTGGTTGTAATACATTACAGCGCTCCAAAAATTATGCGACAGCGTGTCAGGCTTGTAATAAAGTGGGTAGGGATCTTTCGTTCTATTTTGTAGCTCCAGCGCCTGATGAAGAACCTTCTCGTCTTCAATGCTTCGCTTGAGAACGTACGGAGGGACGCAGCAGTAGGCAAACGGTTCATAAGCTTCCATGTAGGGTATTTCTCGACCCAACACGTAAGCGTCTACCAGAAGCGTGATGAAATTGACGCCTCCCAAGCTCATGTAATAGGTGCTACGGCCCGCTCGAATATTAATCTCGAAGAAACAGCACTGACCAGTGCGCTCGTCGTATTTCAAGTCGAAGTTCCCGAAGCCGGTGAAGCCCACATGCTTGAGGAATCTCTGGGCGCATTCGATGACTTGGGCGTCGCGCTCACCGACGATGCATAGCGGATTGCCAAGAGCCGAAGGGCTATGATCCTGCAGGCAGACAACACCGCCCGAGACCGCTCGTATATTTCCATCTAGATCAGTGAAGGTATTCAGAATACGCAGTTTCTCATCGCCACCGGGAATGTAATCCTGAACAACTAACTTGCCATTGTAATTAGATGCGCGTATATCGCGCCATACCTCCGCCATCTCTTGAGAGGAGTCTATCTCATAGCATTTGCGCTTGCTGGCAACTGCGGCATTTTGAAAAAGAGTGGTGTCAGAGGGTTTCGCGATGAGGGGATAGGTAAATTCCTCAATCGGAAGTTCTTCAGGACCCCCTGGTCCGCAGTCGTAGTAACGGGTTTTAGGATATGGGATATTCAGTTGCTCGCACAAATCGTAGAAGTTGTGCTTGAGCGAGATCTTCTCCAGCATATCAAAATCATTACAGGGGACGATGTAGCCCGCTTGCTCAAGGCAATCTTTGTACTTTGCGAAGATAAGCGCATGGCGATCGTCGCATCCTACAACTATCGGAATGCGGGCAGGATCCTCCGCCCGCAGCTCATCTGCTATTTCTAGCAGGACTCGGCGAAGGCCCTCAGGCTCACCAGCGTCTTCCGCGATGCGGCAATCGGTGAAGCGGCTTGAAGTAATCATCTTGATATCTTGCGTGAGAACCACAATGCACCGTTCGATTCCGTATGCCCTATGGAACTCCCTAACGTAGCTGTAGGACAGGAATGTGCCGCCAACCACAACAGGCTGCAAGCGCTTTGCGACTTCGTGTTCTTCCATATAGGGTGGCTGATGGTTTGCTGTGCTGGTTTCTGAATTGATCATCATATGCTCCATTCGCGTACCGCATTTCAGATTGCTGGATGGGGTGTTACTTATTGGATTTGCTGTCTAGAAGCTTCATTATTCTATCGGTTACAAAGGATCCTTCCGGCAGGCGTAATTTGGCCGCGATGCCAAAAGTGGTTAGGAGGCTTGCAATACCGCCGACCGCCAAATAGATAAAGGCTTGCAGGATGGAGCCGTTTAGCGCTCCGAATGCTATGGTAAAGGCCTTCAATACGACATGCCCAATAAGCGAGCCTAATGCACCCAGGGCGAGGCCTCGCACCGATGCCCTCAAAACAGCGGCAATGCCTATATGCCCAAAACGCCATTTCAGGTAGGCAAAGGCAATGGCATCGGACACGGCGTAGAAAATTGCCGAGGCCCATGCGATACTCTCTATGGTAACCGGCATGCCTTGTTGATAGGCATATGCAGCCAGCATGGTTAGCATCACTTGCACAGCTCCGGCAATAATGCTTGCGCCTGCATAGACTCCCATGCGCCTGAGGCTACTGAATACCTTCTGCAAATATGTGCTCACTCCGTAGAGGGGCAAGGCAACGGCCAATGCGGATAGGAAGCTTGCAATTTGAGTGACGCTTTCCATGGTAAATGCGCCGAAATGATAGAGCGTGATCAATGGTTCCGAAAAGACCATCAGGTACAGGGAGAAGGGTATGAGCAGGAAAACAATCTGGCTAGTTCCAGAGCTTACCGCTTCGACGAATCCTGATTCGTCCTTATCTTCCAAAAAATGCGTGAGTTCGGTGAACAGAGCCGTGGTAAGTGGGATGGCTATCAGCGAGTATGGAAGGGCGTACCATAGCCTCGCGTATGCGATGACGGAGGGACCGTTTTCGGCAAAACAGTACGACGCAGCGTTCATGACCGACACCGTTACGAAGGAGCATGCCATGACCAGCATCGCTGGTCCGCCTAGTACTAAGGTCTCACGAAGGGCGGGATCGCGCAGATTGAGGCGCGGTTTCAGCTGGATCCCATTGCGTCTTAGGAAGGGCAACTGAATAAGCATCTGTGCTGCCACGCCCAGCGGGTTGCCAATGGCGATCGCGTAAAGAGCCGCAGTCGGATGCTCTTTCGCAAGAACCACGTAAAGCAGAAAGGAGGCAATGACGATGAGATTGTTTGCAACCGGGGCGATGGTCGACCAAAGATAATCTCGATTGGCATTTAACAGGCCAGAGACGATGGAAGAGGCGCCGTAGAACACTGTCTGAATGGCGAAAAATTGGAAGAGAAACGTTGCCGTGCCCATGTGCTCTTGATCGGAATAGAAGCTCTGCGTATATACGATAACCTGTGGAAAGAGAATGCCGATGAGCGATACGATGCTCAAAAGAAGCGTTACCAAGGTGAGAAGATTGGAGGCATACTCGTTTCCCGCCTTGTCTCCCAGCCTGCGCTTGGTTGAAATGTAGACGGGCAGGAAAGCGGTTGCTAAAATGCCCGCCATGACAAGCTCGTAAAGCATGTTGGGCAGATTGTTGGCAACTTGATAGGAACTTGCCAGGAAAGTCGAGCCCAGCGCATAGGCCATCGCCCATGTGCGGGCAAATCCGGTAATGCGGGAAACCAAGACGCAGATGCTGATAACGCCAGCCGACGTGTTAACGTTTTCTAGTTGGGCTTGGCCCTTAGGGCTCCCATCTGCCTGAACTCCGGCGTTTTGGGGTCGTGTGGGCTTATCGGGCATTTGGTCGGCTCTTTCGGTTTGAGGTAAAATCCTGAGAAATCATAGCAAAAGGAAGGCAAAACCAGATGCATAGATACATAATCGACAGGACTCTGCTTGAAGAGAACATCAAAAAGATTCTTGCACGCGCTAATGTTCCGGTTATCGCCGTTGTGAAGGCAGATGGTTATGGGTTCGGCCTTGAGCAGATGGTGCGCACCCTCAAATCCCACGGATTGAAAATGTTTGCCGTGACGGAAATCGCGGATCTACCTGTGTTGCGGGGCATATTGGACCGCGAGGATGACGTCTTGGTAATGCGCTCGACCGCCTTGGAAGATGAAATCGAATCTATACTCGATGCCAATTGCATTGCCACGATAGGTTCATCAGGTGCCTATTCGGCCGCGGTTAGGGTAGCCAAGCGTCGCGGTACGCCCCTTCGATGCCACGTTAAGATTGACACAGGGTTCAGCCGCTATGGTTTTGCGCCTAACGAGCTTGACGCCATTCTTTCTTGTTATAAAGCGGATAATCTGAAAGTGGAAGGGCTTTACACGCACCTCTCATCTGCGTTCAACGACGACGCTCTCACAAAATCGCAGGTTGAAGAGCTTTGCTGCATAGCGGAACGTATCGAAGCGGCTGGGTTTAATCCAGGTATGCGCCATGCGGCAAATTCTCCCGCGTTCTACAATGTGGAAGGATGTGAGCTTGATGCTGTGCGCATTGGTTCAGCATTTACGGGACGCCTTATCACTAGGGATGCTACTGGCCTTAATCGCATAGGATATCTAGAGGCCCGCGTTATCGACGTGCGAGAATTACGCGCGGGCGCCTCTTGGGGCTATGGAGGTCAAGTAAAAATAAAACGTGATACTTTGGTTGCCTTTGCCTCGGCAGGAACTCGAGAAGGTTTCGGACTTCTCATTGACAAGCCAAACACAATAAAGAAAGCCCTGTCGTGTGCCAAAAGTTCGCTCAGGGGCTACAGGCAAACCGTGCTCATCGAGGGTCGGAGATATCCGGTTTTGGCGGAAGCGGACCTCTCGATGACGATGATTGATGTAACTGGCTCTAACGTAAAGCCAGGCGACGCGGTAATGATGGATCCTAATCCGCTTATGGTGGGCCCCCATGTTCCTCGGGTCTATGTTTAACAGGCGGTTAGGGAGGATAGAGGTTTAGCGTCGATGGCTTTGCTGAGCTGCGCTTTGCGGTCGACGCTCAGACCGCTACGCATATCTTTTGAATCCCTCCTTGCTTGAAGATTATTACTAGTGCACTTTGGTTCGAATGCTTGGCAGTGTCTGAGAACAATTATAGTGACCTTATCTGCGAAAATAGCTTTCCGTTAGTTGCAATAATCCTAAGGGTTGCCTTGCAGCGCAGCCTGAGTATCCGAAACCGGTTTCTTCTACCGAGTCGGAGTGCTTTGCGGTGCCTGAGCAGTAGATTGTTTTGACGAGCTCGTTCGTAGTCGTTGCTGCATTTACTTCACTAGATGGAGCGCAGCCAATTACGCGAAGATGCTGGCAGTGGTGCTGGTAGTTTTAGCGCTGTGTTGTGTTTACTGGTATAATTTTTTGTTCATGGATTTTGTTCCGGATCCTTTGGGGTCCGATTTTAACTGGAGGTAACGGCACATGGACCTTGGCTTTCTTTTGATCAATGTGCCGCAGGTTGCCGGTCTTGGGCTTATTGAGACTTCGCTCCTTCCCTGCTTCGAGTCGGAATCTTGGAGCGCTGATGTTTTGTTTGTTTACGCTGGCGTCTTCATTTCCATCTTTACTGCAGCTCACTACATCTACAGTGCTAAGGTGCTCGTAGATGGAATCAAGGCGTCAAGCGGAGCATAACAATGATTCAGAAAAGGGGTCAGAACAGGATTCAAGGCGATGACGCGCAGCGACCGATTCACTCTTCCTCTTCGCGTCCTCGTCCGGATGTATCCAGGCGTCCTCAGCGCGAACAGAGCGAGGCGCGCGCCTACTCTGAACGATCCTCCGCAAGACCGCAGCGCGCTGCTGGTGAAAACCAACCTTCTAGACTTTCGTCTTCTCGTCCTCAAGGAGTCTCAGGCGAAAGGTCAAGGCGTTATGCCGCTTCTTCTCAGGCTTCTCATTCAAGGCCACGAAAGGATCGCTCTGCAGGATCAAATTCCAATAGATCGCTCGCTGTGTCCACCCATGGAAAGCAACGTTTGGGTGTTGTCAAGGTTGAATCCAACAGGCGTGAGAGGTCGAATTGTTCTCCTAAGCAGCAAGTGAAGCGCAAGGGCGTTCTCGGTTTTCTTGCAGGCATTGTGTTTGGCCTCTTTGGGGCGATTTTCGGCCTTATTCGTAAAAGCAAAGTACTCACCATAGCTTGCTCGCTCGTTCTTCTCATTGCTGGTGGCATGTTCGTCGACAACCTAATCAACGGGGAGAAGATCTATGACGGCGTTTTTGTCGGCGACGTAGACTTGTCCGGCATGACGGTTGATGAAGCCGAGGATGCCATCTTCGAACGCTATGCCGAGCCGCTTCAGGGAACGCGTGTCATCGTGTTTGCCAACGAACAAGCTGCGGCGGGTGATGTCGAAGAGATACTCGCCCAGCAGGAGGCCCTCGCAGAGCAGCTTTCCGTTGAGGAAGCTCGTGAAAGCACCCAGCTTTGGGTTGTTACGGCCGATTCCCTCGCCGCCACTGTTCCCGCCTACGATCTTGCATCCGAGGCATTTCTGCTAGGCAGGGAAAACGGAGGCGTTTTCCTGAGGTTGAAAGCCCTTCTCTTCGACAGCGTAATCGAGCCCTATGCCACCTACGACGAGGTTGCGCTTGAGGCTCTCTCCAACGAGATCGATCTCACTTTGGGTGACCCTCGTGTCGATTACGGTATGATCGTCTCGGAAGGTCAGGCTAGCTTGGTCGAAGGCCATGATGGCTATATGATCAATCGCGAGGATTTCAGGAAGCTTCTCAATGACGCCTTCCTCGTGTCCCCTGAGTCGGAGGTATCCTTCGTTGCCCAGCTTGAGTTCGCGCCCATTCGCATTACTCAGCAGCAGGCTCAAACGGCAGTTGACTACACGAATGATATTCTTGCCAAAGAGGTCTCCTTCTCGTACGGTGATCATACGTGGACTGTTCCCCGCGCTGAGCTGGGAGCCTGGATCACCACCGACGTGATCACCGAAAGGCGTGCTTACAGGCTCAACGTGCTGCTGGATTCGGCTCTCGTGAAACCGCAGATCTTCGCCAATATGCAGGAAGGCCTAACGGGTCTGCAGATCGTTGTTCAGCTTGAAGAGCGGAACGGCGAGATCACCGTTCTGACCGATGGTGCCGCTGAGGTTCCGCAGCTCGATGATGCGGTTCTTAAGCTCGATGAGGCTATGTTTACCCAGTATCGTGACAACGTCAAACTTGCTGATGCGACTCCATCAGGTGAGCAAGCCCGTGCAGAAGCTGTCGATTCGGGGGCGGCGATCACCGTTACCATTCAGAATGGCCTGGCTCCGCAGTCCATGTCTTTTGACGAAGCGTTGAACCTTGGCGTTGTTTCCGAGATCTCTTCGTATACCACCGAGTACGTCAACTCCGCTTCTACCGAGAACCGTCGCCATAACATTCACCTCGCTGCCGATATGATTTCTGGGTCCATCGTGGAATCGAATGGTGGACGCTGGTCCTTCAACGAGAGTGTTGGCGGAGCGACGGAGGAGGCTGGATTCCTCGGTGCTGGCGCTATTGTGAGCGGAGAACTTAACGACGCCGTTGGCGGCGGTATCTGCCAGGTGGCTACTACGGTGTTCAACAGCGTGTACGAGAGCGGTTTCCCAGTTGTCACGCGTCATAACCACTCGCTTTACATTGCCAGCTATCCTGCGGGTCGCGATGCTGCCATTGCTTACCCCTACATGGACCTTATCTGGGAAAACGACTCCGCTTCGGATGTTTTAATCCTCTGTACATACACCGATTCCACCCTTACTGTTACACTGTATGGCGTTGATCCTGGATACGAGGTATCTAGTAAGGTTGGCGAATGGGAGGATGGCGAGGAATTCGAATCGAAGACCATCGTCGACGAAACACTCAAGCCCGGTTTTTCCCGCGTTGAAACCGTAGGAAGAAATGGCAAGAAGATCACGGTGTATCGCACCGTTGCCGACTCTTCTGGTCAGGTGATCCGAAAGGATTCCTTCAGGTCGGAATACGAGCCGGTGAACGAGGTCATCGTCGCCGGGCCAGAACTCCCCGAGGAGGAATCGAATCAAGCCGAGGATACCGAGGATAGCTAGACTCTTTCATGTCCTGGTTGACAATCGAACGCGGCCACAGCGGAGGTCGTGGCAATTTGGGGACGAAGGGGTCTTCGGTGTATTTCCAGCCTGAAATTGAAGCAATACCCCATGATCAACTCGAAGCCTGCGCCTATTGCTTCTGCGTAAACAACGACCTTGCTGTTAACGTCCTCAAGGTTGAGGGCGGATTTGCCACCGTGGAACCTGAAGAAATCTATGCAGTTTAAACTAACTTCTCACAGATGGACGATCGAGCACGTTCGCCTTGCGGCGCGCGCGCTTGTCATGAGTGCCCTACTGACTCTTGCCCTAAACACTGCCCTTATTCCCGCCAAAGCCTACGCGGATGTATTTGACACTGACGTGTTCGCCGGCATTAGCTTGGAGCAGCGTGGCATTTCTCCCACGCTCTGCCCTAGCATCAGTGCATCAAGTGCGCTTTTGATTGACGAAGATGGCCGCGTTCTCTTTGAACGAAACCCCGATCAGCAGCAACACATCGCCTCCGTCACTAAGATTATGACTGCCATTGTTGCTCTCGAGGGCTTTCCTTTGGATACCCAGGTTACCGTTACCGAGGAAGCCGCTAAGGTTGGTGAATCGAGCGCCGGTTTGCAGCAAGGTGACACCATGACTTTGGAGGCGGCGCTGCATGCTCTTTTGATTCCCTCTGGCAACGATGCCGCAATTTCCATCTCTGACAGCCTGGGTGCTTTGATCAGAAGCTCAGGCGGGATGGCGCCTGAGGGCTACAAGCTTCCCTTGATTCAAATTACCCAAGGAATGTCCGATACCGAAATCTTCGTTGCGGCTATGAATGCTAAGGCAGCAGAGCTTGGTATGAGCAATTCCCTGTTCGCCAACGCCCACGGCCTTGACACTAATTCGTACGACACCGAGATGTACAGCACCGCGCGTGACGTTGCCACGATGGTATCTCATGCTATGAAGAATGATACCTTCAGGGGCATAGTTGCCAAGGAGACCTATGAGCTCAACGTCACCCACGCCGACGGCAACCCTGCTACCATCGAACTTAAGTCCACCGATATGCTTATCGGCAAATATGATGGTGCATGTGGCGTTAAAACTGGTTACACCGATAAGGCGGGCCGGTGCTTTGCGGGAGCCTGCTGTCGTGAGGATTTCGATATTTACGCGATCGTGCTGAACTGCGCATCCACGGAGCAGCGCTTTGATGATGCTAAAGAGCTCTATAACTGGTATTACCGCAATTGCGTAGAGTATTCGCTTGCAAACAGCGATGTTGTTGCGCCCGTTAATCTAAACGGCGAAACGATGGAGGTTCCCATCGTTGCCGAAGTCGCCCATCAGTCGTGGCTCGATAAGACTGTTAAGGCCACTATCGCTGACCCATGTCAGACCATCGAGGTGTTCGCTTTCGATGGTAACGTGAGCCAGAAGGTAGAGCTTAACGAAGTTAGCGGAAATGTGTCAGTCGGACAAAAGCTCGGTACTATCTCCTATTATCAGCACAACGAACTCATTCTTACGGTTGACGTAGTTGCTGCTGAAAACGTCCCTGCACCTGGCATCATAGAGAACCTAAAGATTGCGTGGGAGCGCCTGTGGCTCAACATCGACGGAGAGCCCACCCACGCCGAGTCCGTGGTTCTCAATGAGACACCTTTGATTTACAACAGGATGCCATCGAATGTCCTGTAGCAATGAGCAGTCAGAGGAGTCGCAACCCGCGTCGGCTTCCAGACAATACATCCCGCGGTGTAACTAGAAACACGCGGGGGCAGGCGCCCGTATAGATTCATCGATGCTTCACGTTGGTGTGGATCCTCCTCGAAAATCTTTGTCTTT
This sequence comes from uncultured Lachnospiraceae bacterium, assembly GCA_964632665.1. Lineage (GTDB taxonomy): Bacteria > Bacillota > Clostridia > UBA1381 > UBA1381 > RGIG9115. Next base: position 10,560 of record CAZWCO010000015.1, read on the forward strand.
GCATTGCTTGCGGTTGTTGTTCCGCACCTTGCAGGGGTGATTTTTAACAGATGCCCGCACGCTTCCGCAACCGGGATAGCGTTGACGTCGTGCTACTGATCGACATTCTGTGAATGGCTGAGTAGGTCAGTCTATCAGACCAAAGCAGTGCATCGCGAAGACGACGAGGGCAGGTCGCAGCCCCGCGATGCCAAGGCAGACCCACTGGATTACGATCGACTTCTTCCCCCGCCGAACTCCGAGTTGGCCTCTTTTGTCGGCCAACCCTACTCTCGCATGCCCGTCTCGACCTGCTCCCCCGCCGCCGCCTTGTTGGCGCGCACAACAACCACGATACTACCTATAACCAGCGCCACGCCGAATGGAAACGCTGCGAGAATCGCAGTCTGTTCGCCCGCAGAGCTCAGCTCGCAGATTATCAGTACTGCGAACATGAGGTCGCACACCACGAGAAGGATAGCCACCTCTTTCGCCATGCGCTTCAGGTACGGGAGCTCGAGTTCCTCCTCGCTGGAAAAGGTGTTGTCCGCGATGGAGTTTAGCCATTCTCCATGCCAGAGCTTCCACGCCCATATTGAGAATAGAGCGAAGAGCAGAATGTAAATGAGCATGAACATATGGGAGGCCATCATGCTCTGCCCAAAGAGGACTTGCCGAATGCTATCTCGGCCTGACTGACGGTCTTGACGCGCAGGGGGCGTGCTGTCGCCGATGCGGCAGCCACCCAAGCGGGGGCAAACGCGGCGCACGCCAGGATGACTTTAGGGAGAAGCTCCCTGCTGGGACTAAGCAACAAGTAGCGTTCGACATCGTACGCATAGCTGTCCCAAAGGGCGGACGTAATGACCAGGAGGAGGATGCAGTAGACGGCGAACGCCACCAGAAGCTCAGGCGCCGTCATTCCGAAAATCCTCATCGAGTCTCCCTTCGTTGGGAACGGGTGGACGAGTGCGATTCCCGTTCGTCCTGAATTATACGAGATCCAGCCGCAGCGCCTCAAGCCCGCTTAGAGCTTCGTGCAATCACGCGGCACCACGAGCTCATCTATCAGGTTGCACATCTTGTAGTGCTTGACCCTGTAGCCCGTACGGCATACAGCAACGCCGAAGGCGAAGGAGGCCCACTCTTACCCGAGGCGCTAGCTCCCTCGAATACGTCGCTCTGCTAAGGAGCAATCGAGCAAGCGAACGATCTGGAAGCGGTCGTGTCCACAGCCGAGATTTCAGTTGATCTACTCTGGAAAAGCTGCCTTGGAGTACATGCTAGAGCCGTTAAGCAATCAAGTTAAGCAATCAACAGAATGCCGCTCAAGAATTTGCGTTCTCGCACTCCGTGTTTGACGGAAAACTCTTAAAAATAAGCGTCGTAACCAACTGCCTACGACCACATATGATCCTTGATTAGCATGCTGATCAAAAGGCGATCTCATGTCATGATATTATACGTCTCATTAGGACTTCTATTTCGCAGAAGGAATGGGGCTTTGTCGTCAGAAATTGTCTTTATATGCCTAATGCTATACATAGTAGGCGGAATTCTTCTCTCTTTTGCTATCCGAATAGATAATGCAGAAATCGGCAGACGCAACGCTAATCAAAATCCGCCGCTTTTTTCGCAAGATGGGATAGACGCTGAAAAAAAATATAAGCGTATTCTATTTCGCTTCTATATCTTCGCAGGAGTTCTGTGCTCGTTGATGATGCTTTTATACATGATCATTGTCGACCCAAGTTGTTAACTTCAAGACCGTGCAGGATGGTTTATTTAATTATCTGAGAAATGCTGTTAGCGGGTACGAAGAAAGCTGGCATCAATAGAAAGAGATCATCAGCGATAGGGATCTTTGCGAGATGTTCGGCCTAACCCCTTAGATCGCCCGTAAGACCGGCAGGTGATATCCTTTTGGCGAAGCATCAGATTCGGTTGGTGAATCGACCCATTTTGAGGCGCGAGAAACCTCCCGATTAGAAACTTTTATTGCTATGGCCTGAACGCTTTTCGGGCGTCTCAAAACCGTCACAAAACCCAGTGTTCCAAAATAGGCTTATCGGAACGTTTTTGCTACTCGAGATATGGGGTAAAGCTTGGCCATGGTTTGCGCATCTGCTTGTAATCGAACTGATAAGAGCAATTTTCCAAGGCGATCAATTCATCACCTTCGTTATCCAAACGATGAAAAGCGCAAGTCTGCCACTCTAGTACGTCTTCTGTGGTAATAGCTTTGCTCAAGTAGATTTCGTAGGTTGGGAACGCTTCTGAAGTAAGTGAGCAATATCTCGAAGCGGAGTTTTGGATGAACGGAGACGAGGCATTGTGGACGTTTCCGCCGTCATAAATCACACGCCACGTGCTCCGTCGCCCGTTTCGAACGCCTCGATGGAATAGAACTCTACCGTGGCGGTTGTCGTCAAGTCGCCCCTGAACTCCGTGAACCCGCTATCTACGAACTCCAGCCAACAGACCTCATCTTCAGCGGACAGCCAAACGCAGCCCTTATGGGAAAGCACTCCGATGAGCTTCGTTATGAGTTGCGTGTCTTCTGAGGCGACAAGAATGGACTCGGCTTCATCAAAACAGAGAGCGTCGGTGCTGAGAACCTGCCTATAAAAAGTGGCTACATTATGTACCCTAACCATCAAGGGAAATACGACTGCTGCGGCATAACGGCCGTGCACAAGGCTCCCATTGTGCCCGTGGCGCTCGTGGACTCCTGCAAGGCGTACAGCTC
>CAZWCO010000016.1:0-12796 GCA_964632665.1 uncultured Lachnospiraceae bacterium
GAGCACTCAGAGCTGTTCTTGATAAATTCCAGATAGAATATCCCTCATTTTCATATTTGTGCACGGTAAAGCTTTCCCAAAAGGCATACCCGGAGCTTGAAAGTCACAAGCTCAATAATCTTGGTGCGGCACTGGGTATTGAGTTTAGTCATCATCAGGCAGGAGAGGATGCATATGCATGTTCATGTGTACTTTTAAAAATTTTAAAGGACTATAATCTAAATTCCACACAAGATATTGTGGACAAGTTTGAAATAGGTGTTGGAAAAATTTATCCGGGATACCATGAGCCGTGCAGAAAAAATAAGAAAAAAACAAAAAAATTGACTTGTAATAATTCCAAAAACCAAGATATAGAGCAAAAAAAATAGCAATATTACGTCTTGATTAATGAAATATTACAAATCAAATAATCTATTGACAACACAATATATAGGTATTATAATTGTATACAGGTTAAATAACAACACAAGATATAGTTATGTAAACCTGTATATTTTTTTGTATAAAGGAGTTAATGACGGAAGATGAGCACAATGGTAAATTCAATTATCAAGCGTGACGGTCGCAAGGCAGAATTTGACATAAATAAAATTGTTAATGCTATTGATAAGGCATTTGTTGCTACTACTCACAGAGAAAATGAAGAGTATGCAAAGTTCCTTGCGCAAAAGGTTTTATGTAAGCTTGAGGAAAATCAACTTGAAACTCCTACTGTTGAAGAAATTCAGGATACGGTGGAGAGAGTTCTTATAGAAAACGGACATGTACGTATAGCAAAAGCATATATTGTATACCGTTCCGAAAGAACAAAAAGACGTAATATGAAATCAGACCTCATGAAAATTTATGAGGATATTACATTTAAAGATTCCTCTGAGAGTGATATTAAGCGTGAAAATGCCAATGTAAATGCTGATACAGCTATGGGTACAATGCTTAAATACGGCTCGGAGGGTGCAAAGCAATTCTTTAAAATGAGTGTTTTAAAGCCTGAGCATTCAGCAGCACATGAAGAGGGAGATATTCATATTCATGACCTTGACTTCCTCACAATGACAACAACCTGCTGTCAGCTTGACCTTCTTGATTTGTTCAAGGGCGGTTTCTCAACCGGACACGGAGTGCTCAGAGAGCCAAATGATATTGCAAGCTATGCGGCACTTGCTTGTATCGCAATACAGTCAAACCAGAACGACCAGCACGGCGGTCAAAGTATTGCAAACTTTGACTACGGTCTTGCACCGGGCGTAAAAAAGACATATATTAAGAATTACAGAAGAAATCTTAAAAAAGCTCTTATGCTTATGGCAGATGCAGATATAAAGGAAGATGCACTTAAGGAAATCCAAAAGAAGCTTCTTGACGCAGGACTTGAACTAAGACTTGAAATCCATGACGAATACATGGCAGAAGAAAAGAAAGAGCTTGAGGGTATTGGAATTGATAAGAGTGTAATAAAGGCTGCGCAGAAGTTTGCTGCAAAGGAAGCAACAGAGGAAACTGAAAGAGCTACATATCAGGCAATGGAGGCACTTATCCATAACCTCAACACAATGAACTCAAGAGCCGGTGCACAAACACCGTTCTCATCAATTAACTACGGTATGGATACTTCTGCAGAGGGAAGAATGATTATAAAGAACGTTCTTCTTGCAAATGAAGCAGGTCTTGGTAATGGCGAAACTCCCATTTTCCCTATACAGATTTTCCGTGTTAAAGACGGAGTAAGCTATAACCAGGGAGATCCAAACTACGATTTATTTAAGCTTGCTTGCCGCGTTAGTGCAAAGAGATTGTTCCCGAACTTCTCATTCGTTGACGCTCCGTTTAACCTTAAGTATTATGACGGAACTCCTGAAACAGAAATTGCATATATGGGCTGCCGTACACGTGTTATTGCAAACGTATACGATAAGAACAGACAGATGTGTAACCGTAGAGGTAACCTGAGCTTTACTTCTATTAACCTTCCGAGAATTGCAATTCGTGCAAAGGGTGATTTGGACTGGTTCTTTGATGAGCTTGACAGAAAAATTGATTTAGTATGCGACCAGCTTCTTGACCGCTTTAAAATACAGTGTGCAAAAAAGGTAAAGAACTATCCATTCCTTATGGGCAATGGTGTGTGGCTTGATTCTGAAAAGCTTGGTCCTGATGATACCCTGGAGGAAGTATTAAAGCACGGTACATTGTCAGTTGGCTGGATTGGTCTGGCAGAGGCTCTTGTAGCACTTATAGGCGAACATCACGGTCAGTCAGAGCACGCACAAAACCTTGGTCTTGATATAATCTCACACATGAGAAGAAGAATGGACGAGATGTGTGAAAAGACAGGTCTTAACTTTGGTCTTATTGCAACACCGGCAGAAGGTTTGTCCGGAAGATTTGTAAAAATGGACAAGAAACGCTTTGGAGAAATTGAGGGCGTAACAGACAGAGATTACTATACAAACTCATTCCATGTACCTGTTCACTATAACATAAGTGCATTTGATAAGATTAAGAAAGAAGCTCCTTACCACGAGCTTACAAATGCCGGACATATTTCATACATAGAGCTTGACGGTGACCCCACCAAAAACCTTGGTGCATTTGAAAAGGTTATTCGCGCAATGCATGATGCAGGTATCGGCTACGGTAGTGTAAACCATCCTGTTGACAGAGACCCTGTATGTGGATTTACAGGAATTATCGGTGATACTTGTCCTGCATGTGGCAGAAGTGAGAATGACGGCAAGCCACGTTTCCAAAGAATCAGACGAGTTACAGGATACCTGGTTGGTACTCTTGACAGATTTAATGACGGTAAACGCGCAGAAGAAAAAGACAGAGTTAAGCACGGAGTAAATTAATGAATATAAGGTTATTCGGCACGTCAAATGATTCTATTGTGGACGGACCCGGTATAAGATACGCTGTGTTTGTGCAGGGATGTCCCCATAACTGTCCGGATTGTCATAACCCCGGCTCACATGATTTTAATGGTGGATACCTAAAAGACATAGACGAGCTTGCTTCTGAAATAAAAGCAAACCCCTTGCTTGACGGTGTAACCTTTTCGGGTGGAGAGCCCTTTTGCAGTGCTCTTGAGCTATGCACTCTTGCTGATAAGCTTCAAATGAATGTTGTTTGCTATACAGGATATACGTTCGAAGAGCTTATAAGTAATGCAAACGAGGAAAATCATTGGAGAGAGCTACTTGAGAGAGTAGACATCCTTGTTGACGGACCCTTTGAGACAGAAAATAAAAGCTATGAGCTTTTGTTTAAGGGAAGCTCCAATCAAAGAATTATTGATGTTAAAAAAAGCATCAGTTCAAACTCTGTTGTACTTGCAGATATATAAAATTTTATGCCGCATCCGTAACATTAAAAGATGCGGCAAAATTTTGTCCCATTCAAATTTTACATAAAATTAACATTACACGGTTTTAAATTTTACATAATAATTGTAGAATAGTAGTAAAATAAAATTTGAATCGGAGGATAAAATCAAAATGGATATTTTTTCTGTTATTACACTTGTGGGCGGACTTGCACTTTTCCTTTACGGAATGAATGTAATGTCAGACGGCCTCGAAAAAATTGCAGGCGGAAAGCTTGAGATTATCTTAAGGAAAATGACATCAAATGTCTTTAAGAGTCTTGTGCTTGGTGCTGTTGTTACTATGGTAATTCAGTCTTCGTCAGCACTTACAGTAATGCTTGTTGGTCTTGTAAACTCGGGAGTCATGAGCTTGTCAGGGTCAATTGGTGTCATAATGGGCTCAAACATCGGTACAACCTTTACAGCCTGGATTTTGAGTCTTTCAGGAATTGAGGGAAGCAGCGTACTTGTAAGGCTCTTTAAGCCGGAGTCATTTTCTCCAATACTTGCATTTATTGGTATGCTCTTTGTAATGTTCTCCAAAAAGGCAAGACGTAGGGATGCAGGACGTATTCTTATCGGATTTTCTGTCCTTATGTACGGAATGGAATTTATGAGCGCTGCCGTAGAGCCGCTTAGAGACATGCCGGAATTTACAAATGTTCTTACAGCTTTCCAGAACCCTGTTCTTGGTGTTATTGTTGGCGCAGTATTTACAGCGATTATTCAAAGCTCATCTGCATCTGTTGGTATTCTTCAGGCTCTCTCACTTACAGGAAGCGTAACCTATGGAGCAGCAGTTCCTATAATTATGGGACAAAACATCGGAACATGTATTACTGCTCTTATTTCAAGTATCGGCGTAAACAAAAATGCTAAAAGAGTTTCAGTTGTTCATGTGTCCTTTAATGTTATAGGTACAGTAATATGCCTTACAGGGTACTATATTCTAAACAGTGTATTTGATTTTGGAATTAATAATCAAAGCGTATCTCCTGTAAGCATCGCAGTAATTCACAGCTTGTTTAATATAATTACTACATTCATTTTAATTCCATGGACTAAACAGCTTGAAAAGCTTGCATGTATTGTTATACCGGCAGACAATGAGGTTGAGAAAACAGAGCTCCTTGACGAAAGACTACTGTCTACTACTGCAGTGGCAATAGGACGCTGTAAAGAGCTTACAGACGAAATGGCAAGAGTGTCAAGTGACAGCTTTATAAAGTCAATAGGGCTTTTAAAAAGCTACGATCAGGCAGTTGCAGATGAAATAGAAAAAAATGAAGATATGACAGATATGTACGAAGACAAGCTTGGCTCATATCTTGTTAAAATATCAAGAAAAAGTATGTCGGTTGAAGATAGCCATGAGGCGTCAAATCTTCTCCATACAATCGGCGATTTTGAACGTATAAGTGACCATGCCTCCGACATGGTTAAGGTTGCAAAGGAAATACATGATAAGGGAATTATCTTCACGGATGAAGCAAAAAAGGAAATCGAAACAATTTCCGGTGCATTGGAAGAAATTTTATCCCTTACAGTTCAGGCGTTTCTTAATGAAGATTTGGAAACTGCCAAAAAAATTGAGCCTCTTGAACAGGTTGTAGATAAGCTTAAATATAAGATGAAAAAAGCTCATATCGAAAGACTTCAGCAGGGCTCATGTACAATCGAAACAGGCTTTGTATACAGCGACCTTTTAACAAACTATGCCAGAGTTGCCGACCATTGCTCAAATATCGCAGTATGTCTTATTCAGATTGCAAGTGATAGCTTTGATACACATGAATATCTTAACAATGTAAAATCACATGGCAATGATGAATTTGATAATCAGTACAGATTATTTAAAGAAAAATATATTTTGTAATTTAAGAAAGGTTTTGCTTTTATGTTTAAGGTTCTCCAAACAGATGGACTCGCAAGAAGACGGCGTTTTGAAACGGTGCATGGCACCGTTGAAACCCCTGTTTTTCAGAATGTTGGTACAATTGCAGCAATAAAAGGAGCCGTTTCCTCTATGGATTTAAAGGAAATAGGCTGCCAGATAGAGCTGTCCAATACGTATCACCTGCACTTAAGACCCGGGGATAAGCTAATCCACGACCTTGGAGGACTTCATAAATTTATGAACTGGGACAGACCAATCCTTACAGATAGCGGTGGATTTCAGGTTTTTTCTCTTGCATCACTTCGTAAGATAACAGAAGAGGGAGTAAGCTTCAGTTCACACATAGACGGTCACAAAATATTTATGGGGCCGGAGGAAAGCATGCAAATTCAGTCAAACCTTGCTTCAACAATAGCAATGGCATTTGATGAGTGTATAGAAAACCCTGCTCCGTACGATTATGTAAAAAAGTCAGTTGACAGGACATACAGGTGGCTCGAGCGCTGCAAGGCAGAAATGACAAGACTTAACGGTCTTGATGATACAATAAATAAAAATCAGATGCTTTTTGGCATAAATCAGGGCGGCGTTTTTGACGACCTGCGCATAGAGCATATGAAGCGAATTGCAAAGCTTGACCTTCCCGGATATGCAATCGGTGGACTTGCTGTTGGGGAAAGCCATGAAGAAATGTATCATATTCTTGATGTTACAATTCCTCATGCACCTGAAAACAAACCACGTTATCTTATGGGTGTTGGTACTCCTACAAACATTATAGAAAGCGTAGCAAGGGGCGTTGACTTTTTTGACTGTGTCATAGCAAGCCGTAATGCCCGTCATGCAAATCTTTATACTTGGAACGGTACTGTAAATCTCCTTAATGCAAAATATGAAAGAGATTTAAAGCCTATTGATGAAAACTGTAACTGCCCCGCATGCAGAAACTACTCAAGAGCATATATAAGACATCTTTTTAAAGCTAAAGAAATGCTTGGCATGAGACTTTGTGTGCTGCATAATCTGTATTTTTATAACGAACTAATGTCAAAAATCCGTGAGGCAATTGAGGAAAAACGGTTTGATGCGTTCAGGGCAGAATACTCCGAAAAACTGTCAAAAAGGATTTGATTTTTATGCTTTCCATAAAAGAAATTATAATAGTAGAAGGTGCGTATGATAAAATACGCCTTTCTTCGTTTATAGACGGAATAATATTTGTTACCGGCGGCTTTTCCATAATGACCGATGAAGACAGAATAAACGGACTTGTCAAAATGGTTCAGGAAAACGGTGGAGTAATACTTACCGATTCTGACAGCGCAGGCTTCAGGATAAGAAATTTTTTAAAGCAAAAGCTACCCGGAGTAAAGCACGCATATATTCCTGATGTACCGGGCAAAGAAAAAAGAAAAACCAAACCCGGAGCAGAAGGTATTATGGGTGTAGAGGGAATGACAGAGGAGATAATAGTTGAAGCATTAAAAAATGCCGGATGTTCTTTTTCTGATGTCGAAAACCAGACCTTGAAAAGTAAAATTACAAAAAAGGATTTATATTTTCTTGGCTTGTCCGGCAGGGAAAACAGCATGGAACTGCGGCAAAAATTGCAAAAAAAGCTTGGACTTCCAACAAAGCTTTCTGCAAATATGCTTTGCGATATACTTTCACGCACGCTTTCTTTAGATGAGCTTAAAATAATTGTTGATGAAATCAGCGGATAATGGTATAATAATAACTGTACAGAGATATAAATAGAATAAATTATTGAAAGGCAGGAAATGCACATGGCAATTCTTGAAAATATTAAACCTGAAAGGGTTATGTACTATTTTGAGAAGCTTTCATCAGTTCCACACGGCTCTAGAAACACTTCCGCTGCAACTGCTCTTTGCAGAGACTTTGCTCGTGAAAATGACCTTGAGTATATAGAGGATGAGCTTGGAAACTGCGTCATAAAAAAAGACGCATATCCCGGATATGAGGATGCACCCACAGTAATTATCCAGGGGCATCTTGATATGGTGTGTGAGAAAACTCCCGACTGTGATATTGATATGTCAAAAGAAGGGTTAAAGCTTGACGTATCAGGAGACGACATATTTGCCCACGGCACTACTCTTGGCGGAGATGACGGAATTGCTGTGGCAATGGCACTTGCTCTCCTTGAAGATAAAACACTTCCACATCCGGCAATAGAAGCGTTGTTTACTGTGGATGAAGAAATAGGAATGATTGGTGCAACAGCCTTTGACGCTTCCGTTTTAAAGGGAAAAATGCTTATAAATCTTGACTCCGAGGACGAGGGTGTATTTACTGTCAGCTGTGCCGGAGGTGTTGTTGCGGAGTGCACAATTCCTGTATCCAGAGAAGAGTTTTCAGGCGCTGCATATAAAATATCAATTTCCGGTCTTAAAGGCGGACATTCCGGTGCAGAAATTGACCGGGGAAGAGCTAATGCAGACATTTTAATGGGCAGAGTGCTGAATGCTCTTAATAAAGCAGGCAACATGCGTATAGTAGAAGTAAATGGTGGATTAAAGGATAACGCAATTCCATCAGCTTCAAGTGCAGTTGTAATTTGTGATTTCAATCCGTCCGAAATTACAACGGAGTTTGAGGGGATATTTACCCATGAATATGTTGTTGCTGAAGATTCTATAAAGGTCTGTGCAGAAAAAGCAGAAAAACCGTCTTTTAAACCCATGGATAAAGAATCTACAAATAAGATTATAACAGCTCTTTGTACCTATCCAAACGGAATTCAAAGCATGAGCCTTGAAATAGAAAATCTGGTTAAAACATCATTAAACCTTGGAATTTTAAAGACAGAGGAAAAATCTGTTACAGCAAGCTTTTGTGTGCGCAGTTCTGTGTTTACAGAAAAACAAGCTCTCACAAACCGTCTTGAGCTTTTAACAGAGTGTCTTGGAGGCAGCGTTGTCCTCGAAGGCGACTATCCGCCATGGGAATATATGAGAGAATCAAAGCTTCGTGATGTAATGACAGATGTTTTTAAGAGAATGTACGATAAAGAACCTATAATAGAAGCAATTCATGCCGGAATAGAATGTGGTATTTTATCTGGTAAAATGCCCGGTCTTGAATGTGTTTCAATTGGCCCGGATATAATGGATATTCATACCCCCTCTGAACGCATGAGCATAGCCTCTGTAAACAGAGTATGGGAATATTTGCTTGAGGTTCTCAAAACCATAAAATAATATTACAATTTTGTTAAATATTAAAGCATTTTATTGATTTGTTTATATTTGATGGTATAATTAATACTAGAGATAAGAATGTTGCTTATATCAGCAATAATGTGGGGGTGTATTCCTTTGAAATGTCCATACTGCGGTTTTACAGAAAGTAAAGTAATAGATTCTCGTCCTGTGGAAGAAAGCAGTTCCATAAGACGTAGAAGAGAGTGCCTTAAATGTACAAAAAGGTTTACAACATATGAGACACTTGAAACAATTGCTCTTGTTGTAATCAAGAGAGATTTGTCGCGTCAGCCGTATGACAGAAACAAGGTGCTTGGTGGTCTTATGCGTGCGTGTGAAAAAAGACCTGTTTCACTTGCGCAGATGGAAAAGGTTGCTGATGATATAGAGAGCGAGCTTTATCAGCTTATGGTGCGCGAGGTTGAGAGCAATGCCATTGGTGAGAAAATCATGGAAAAGCTAAGAACTCTTGACGAAGTAGCATATGTAAGATTTGCCTCTGTATATAAGAGATTTAACAGTCTTGAAACGTTTATGGAAGAGCTTAATGAGCTTAAGAAGAATAAGTGATAAGTTTTTTGCGGCGGAGCTTTTGCTTCGCCCTTTTATTTGAAGGGATTATGTAATATGGAAAGAACAATAGCGGCAATTGCTACACCGTATGGCGTAGGTGGAATATCCATAATAAGAGTAAGCGGAGACCGTGCAATAGAAATTGTAAATAAAATTTTCACAAAAGATATTACCCAGGTAAAAAGCCATACAGTACACTACGGATTTATAAAAAAAGATGATGAATATATAGACGAAGTTTTAGTAACTGTTATGAAAGGCCCAAAAACCTTTACAGGTGAAGATGTAGTAGAAATCGGTACTCATGGAGGTATTTCTGTTACAAACAGAGTTCTTGATACATGTATTATGTCAGGAGCAGACCTGGCAGAAGCCGGAGAGTTCACAAAACGAGCTTTTATGAACGGCAAGATAGACCTTGCACGCGCAGAAGCTGTTATAGACCTTATAAATTCTGATAGCAAGATAGCAGAACAAAATGCCGTAAATCAGCTTCGCGGGGGACTTACAAACGCAATCGAAAACATTCGTACAGACCTTGTAAACCTTGCGGCACATATGCAGGTATCCATTGATTATCCTGACGAAGACCTGGAAGAAATTACAATAGCGGATATTTTAGAGGTAATAAAAGAATCACAACACAGCGTTGACAGACTAATTAAAACAGCTGATGACGGCAGAATAATAAAAGAGGGTATACGTACTGTTATTGTGGGAAAGCCAAATGTGGGTAAATCTGCCCTTATGAACAGACTTGCAGGCTTTGAAAAAGCCATAGTAACTGATATTGCCGGTACAACCCGTGATATGATAGAGGAAAATATAAGCCTTGGCGGAATACCTATAAAGCTTATTGATACAGCGGGAATACACGAAACAACGGAAGAAGTGGAAAAAATTGGTGTTGAGCGCTCCGTAAAATCAATTGATGGTGCAGACCTTGTTCTAGTAGTTCTTGACGGAAATAAAGATTTAGACCATGAAGATAGTCATATAATCGATAAAACAAAAGAGCAAAAAAGAATTATAATAGCAAATAAATCGGATATTAATGTAGTAGATAGTGTTAGAAAGCTTGCGGATGTTTGTATTTCAGTAAAAACAGGGGAGGGGATAGACAAGCTTTCAAGCCTTATTAAAGATATGTACAAGCTTGGGGAAATATCCTCAAAATGCGGCGAAATAATAACTAATGTACGTCACAAGAAAGCCCTTGTTAACTGTCTTGAAGCATTAGAAAGAGCACTTGATGCTTTGGAAAATAATCTCCCTCAGGACCTTGCGGCAATGGATATAAACATGGCAATTGAAAGCTTGGGTGAAATCACAGGCGAAACAGTATCTGAGAATATTGTAAGCGCTGTGTTTAGTAATTTCTGTGTTGGAAAATAAGATAAAAAATGCATGTAAGCATATATGCCTACATGCATTTTTATTTAATTAATTATATTACTTTCGGTTATCTATAGCTCTGTGAATAATTTTAATTATCTCAACAATTGGAATAATGAGGATTGCAAGACCAAGTGCAATTCCATATTCCGTAAGGTCAAGGTGAGCAAGCTCAAAGGCTTTTGCAAGAAAATCCACTTCAACAACAAGAGTTGTGAGCAGCAGTGACAGCGCACCTGCACCCCAAAGCCATAAATTCTGACCTTTCATTTTGAAAATTGAACCGTGTAGTGATCTCATGTTAAATGCATGACATATCTCGCAAAGAGAAAGTGTAAGGAATGCCATAGATGTGCCAAGCATTTCTGCAGAATATGTCCCTGCTGCGATAGCATCTGCGTGATGAAGGTCTGCAAGCCAATATCTGCCTATCAGGTAGGAAGCAATAGTAATTATGGTCACAAGTGCACCTTGATATGCAACTGCAAAACCTAAACCGCCTGCAAATATTCCCTCCTTGCTGTCACGGGGTTTACGTTTCATAATACTTGCTTCGGGCTTTTCCATACCAAGAGCAAGAGCCGGGAAACAGTCTGTGATAAGATTTATCCAAAGCAAATGAACGGGAGCAAAGATTGTAAATCCAAAAAGTGTGGCAAAAAATATTGTCAGCACTTCGGAAAGATTGGAAGCGAGAAGGAACTGAATAGCCTTTCGTATATTATCATAAATTCTTCGTCCTTCACCAACTGCCGAAACTATGGTAGCAAAGTTGTCATCGGCAAGTATCATATCAGCAACATTTTTTGTTACATCTGTTCCGGTTATGCCCATACCAACACCGATATCTGCATTTTTAATTGAAGGAGCGTCATTAACGCCGTCTCCGGTCATAGCAGTAACTTTGCCTTTCTTTCTCCATGCGTTGACAATTCTTGTTTTATGTTCCGGCTGAACACGTGCATAAACTGAATATTTTTCAACAGCAGTATAAAAATCTTCATCCGATATTTCATCAAGCTCAGCGCCGGTAATCGCCTGAGCTGCGTCTGTGATAATACCAAGCTGCATTGCAATTGCAACAGCAGTATCCTTGTGATCGCCCGTAATCATTATAGGACGGATGCCTGCATTTCTGCACTCGTCGATTGCAGGCTTAACTTCAGGTCTGACAGGGTCAATCATGCCCACAAGACCTATAAAGCAAAGGTCGCACTCAACACTTTCCGGGTCATATACTGAAGGTTCAGCAGTAAGTTCTTTCTTAGCTGCAGCAAGAACGCGAAGAGCACGGTCTGCCATTCCCTTGTTTGCTGCAAGTATATTCATGCGAACTTCTTCGGTCATATCCACAGCCTTGCCATCAATAAAAGCTTTTGTACATCTCTTGAGAAGCTCGTCGGGAGCGCCCTTTGTAAACTGAACAAGAGAGCCGTCAGTAGTTTTATGAATAGTTGACATCATTTTTCTTCCGGAATCAAACGGAACCTCTCCAATTCTCAGAAATTCGTTTTTCTGAATGTTTTTAGAAAGATTAAGGGTTTCTGCATAATTTACAAGTGCACATTCCGTAGGCTCTCCGACAGCTGTATTAGCTTCTGTATCAAATTCAGCATCGGAACAAAGTGACATAGCATTTGCAAGCATAGCTTCATCATCACCATAGTGGTCAACAACTGTCATTTTGTTCTGAGTAAGTGTTCCTGTTTTGTCTGAACAGATAATCTGTGTACAACCAAGAGTTTCAACAGCTGTAAGCTTGCGTATAATAGCATTACGCTTTGACATATTGGTAACACCTATAGAAAGGACAATTGTTACAACAGTAGCAAGTCCTTCCGGAATTGCTGCAACCGCAAGAGAAATGGCAATCATAAAGGAATTTAGAATAGGCTCAAAGCCTACACCTTCACGAATAAGCTGAACAGCAAAAATAACAACGCAGATACCTATAACAAGGAAGGTTAGGATTTTTGAAAGACCTGCGAGCTTGATTTGAAGAGGAGTTTTGCCCTCTTCTGCTTTAGCAAGAGCATCTGCAATCTTACCCATTTCTGTTTCCATACCGGTAGCTGTTACAACGGCTTTGCCGCGTCCGTAAACAACAGTAGAGCCCATAAATACCATATTTTTTCTGTCACCAAGGGCAATGTCACCGTTTGCGCCGGCAGTAAGAGCTTCAGCTTTTTTATCTACCGGAACTGATTCACCGGTAAGAGCTGCTTCCTCAATTTTCATAGAAGCACACTCAATAATTCGTGCGTCAGCCGGGACTGCATCACCTGCTTCAAGAACGATAATATCGCCAACAACAAGCTCTTCACTTGGAATGAA
>CAZWCO010000017.1:0-9909 GCA_964632665.1 uncultured Lachnospiraceae bacterium
CGCCGCCCGCAGCTCCGCCTTTTACGCCCATAACAGGGCCTAGTGAAGGCTCACGCAGTGCAAGAACGCACTTTTTGCCGAGAATTGACATGGCATCACCAAGTCCGATTGTGGTTGTGGTTTTTCCTTCACCGGCAGGCGTTGGATTTATTGCGGTCACAAGAACGAGCTTGCCGTCCTTATTATCCTTTACCCTGTTTGCTACATCATCAGACAGCTTTGCCTTATATTTCCCGTAAAATTCAAGCTCGTCTGCACTTATACCAATTTTTTCCGCAATAACGGAAATATGTTCCGGTTTTGCGTTTTGAGCAATTTCAATATCTGTAAGCACGTGTTTTCTCCTCCAAACATAAATTTCTACCATAAAAGCAAAGGAAAGCTGTCACTCCAGCAAGGTAGTTACAGCTTTTTTGCAGAAAATATTATTTACCTGAATTAAGGTCCATTCTGTCCTGACGAATTTTATTCAACAGCATTTCAAGTCTTGCTTCTGCATCATTTAAAAGGTCATCAACATACTGGTCGCAGTCTGTTTTGATTTCCATTGCCTGCTCTGAAGCATTTCTTACAAGCTCGTTTGCCTGCTCATATGCACATCTTGTGATTTCATGTTCATCAATTAATGCCATCTGAGTTTCTTCTGCATTTTTCTGAATAGCCTCAGCTCTCGTTTCTGCCTCGTGGAGTATACGCTGACGTTCTTCCTTTACCCATTTAGCTTCCTTAAGCTCATCAGGATAGGTAAGCTTGATTTCCTGGATATAGTCAAAAAACTCATCCTTATCAATCATTACCTTACCTGTCAAAGGCACAACAGATGCCTTTTCAATTGTTTCCTCCATCAAATCAACAATTTCCATCATACCCATACCATTATCCATTTCAAATACACCCCTGTTCTTAGAATTTGTGTTGTATATCGTTTATAATTGCCTGCGGCACAAAGCCTGTTAAATCGCCATGAAATTTAGCGACTTCCTTTACCATGCTTGAACTGATATAAGAATATTTTGTATCAGTCATCATAAATACGGTCTCATACTGAGAATTAAGGGCTTTGTTGAGCAAAGCCATCTGGAATTCATACTCAAAGTCGGCAACAGTTCTGAGACCTTTAACTATAACCTGAGCATGCTTTGCAGAAGCAAAATCCACAAGCAACCCCGAAAACGTGGCTACTTCAACGTTTGGAACGTGAGCAGTAACTCTTGTAATCATGTCTGCTCTTTCCTCTGCAGTAAACATAGGACTTTTTGATGAATTATCAAGGACTCCGACTATAAGCTTATCATATAGCCTTGCTGTTCTTTCAATAATATCAAGATGTCCGTTTGTTATCGGGTCAAAGCTACCCGGATAAACAGCAACCTGCACGCGTTACACCTCTTTCTGCCGCAAACTTAAGACGGAAATTACCGTTCTGCCGTATTTTCGTTGTTTTTCAAGATTAAATCCCGAAAAATCAAATGTATCATTAAGTCCGTCCGTTTCCACTACTACAAGGCCGCAAGGTGTAAGAAGCTTACGTCTTGCAATAACCTCAAGAGCAGGCGTTACAAGGTTTTTGTTATATGGCGGATCCATGAAAACAAGGTCAAAAAGCCTGTCCGTTTGTTCTAAATATTCCATCGCACTTGTTTTATAAATCTCACACTTATCCGAAAAGTCGCATCCCTCATAATTTTTCCGGATTACAGATATTGAACGGTCGTCCGTATCTGTACATATGACGCGCTCTGCACCACGGCTTACTGCCTCTATTCCAAGTCCTCCGCTACCGGCAAAAGCGTCATATACAACAGCGCCCGATGTCCTGCCTTGTATAAGATTAAACATAGCTTCTTTAACACGGTCTGTTGTTGGTCTTATGTATTCGCCATCGAAATCAATAAGCTTTCTTCCACGGCGAATTCCGGAAATTACTCTCAAAGGTTGTCCTCCTCTTTTACTTTTTACATTTTATAATATATTTCTCTTATAGTCAACACTTGTTACGGGATTTTTTTTAATTTTAAATATTATGAACATTGTTTTGTAATATTAAAGACATGTTAATAATCAATCTACCTAAAATTTCGCTCAAGAACCCTTTTTTCGATAAATCTTTTAACCTTAAAGAAATTATTCTCCTTTGAAATGTTAATTGGAGCTACAAGCATTGTTCTTATTTTGCTTCTATTCCCTGCCGGAATATCAGTCAGCAGCTGGTCACCTATAAAAAGTACTTTCTTTTTGTCTGTTCCAAGCTCACGGATTGCCTTGTTTATTTTGCGGCACATAGGTTTTCCTGCACGGTAAACTGCACGAAGGTTAAATTCTCCGTTAAAGGAATTAACCCTTTCCTTATTGTTATTTGAGATAAGGCATATATCAAGGCCTTCTTCTCTTAGCCTGTTTATGAATCTCCTTGCACCATCATCGGGATAGGGTTCATTGTCGGCAACAAGGGTGTTGTCTATATCAAGGAGGACACAGGTTATGCCCTCCTTTTTAAAAAAATCCTCTTCTATATGGTGTACACTTTCTCTTTCGTAGGTGGGTTTAAAAATTTTCATAATATCTCCAACATATAATTTCTAAAAAATATTATACAACATTTCTAAGTTAATGTCAACGAGTTTTTTAGTCTAACTCAATCCTCACATAATTTTCTGCTGAATAATCAATTCTGTCTCCCGATTTCGAAAGGCTGTCCATAAATGCAAGATATTCCTCTTTTGAGGCAAACTGTGGTTTATATTCCTCAATAACCTTTTTTGCTCTTTTTGCAGAATTAGAAAGAAGCAATAAAAGCATTCCCATCTGCATTTTTGCACTTCCAACACATGCCGCCACAGGATCTGCGATTTCATAATCATTGCCGTGGGTTTTTCCTCTTGCGCCGCCTGCATATGGATGCACCACAGGCATGATACAGCTTAAGTCGCCCATATCTGTACTGCCGGAGCTAATACCACGTGCTCCATTGATTTCATATTCAGGTATTGCAAGCTCTGCCGCCTCTATCACTGTCTGTATCATGTTCTGATCATTTACCAGAGGAGCATATCCCGGCATATCTATTATATCTACATTTGTACCAATAGAAAGCGCTGCCCCGCAAAGAGCCCGATTTACCTTTTTATTTGCATCACAAATTGCGTCAAAGCTTGCACCTCGCACGTAGCTTTCAAGGACTGTTGTTTCAGGAATTGCGTTAACCATTGCACCACCATTTGTAATAATGGGATGAACCCTGATTATATCGCTTTCTTTAAAGGTTTCACGAATAGCATTAATGGCATTTATGCCGCAGTTTGCTGCATAAAGTGCATTTCTTCCGTTCCATGGCGAGCCGCCTGCATGAGCTGCTGTACCCTTGTAGATAATTCTCTTTGCAAGGCACCCCACAGACCCTTTTCCAACCGCAAAGGATGATGATGTATGTACCATAAATGCAATGTCAACCCCGTCAAAATATCCTCTTGACAAAAATTCGCTCTTACCGCCAAAGTATTTGATTTTGCCTTCTTCTATCAGCTTACTTCTGTATTCGATTTCAAGAAGCTCTTCTGCCGGCACAGCACAAAGTCTGATTTTTCCGCAGAACTTATCAAGAATTCCGGGCTCTTTAAGTGCTGCGGCAATACCAACAAGCGCCGCACACTGCGCATTGTGACCGCACGAGTGTACTGCTCCAGTTTGAGGATTTGCAGACTTATGCTCCGGGCATATGATAGAGTCAAGCTCTGCTAAAATTAAAATTTCAGGTCCCGGCTTTCCGGTATCCAGAACTGTATAAAACCCGGTAATTCCGTCAGCCATAACAAGCTCGTATCCAAGGTCTTTGAAAACATCTGCCATATATGAGCTGGTTTCAAATTCTTTATACCCGGTTTCCGGATGCTCCCATATAAACCTTTCTGTGTCTAAAATTAATTGTGTATGCTTTTCTATCGCTTTATTTATCTCCTTCATAAGTAACCTCCTTATATTTCGCTGATTTCCCTCAGAATTTTTCTTTAAAACTCATGTGAACACTATAACTTTGATATTATATAATAAATATTTAAAATCGTCAAACTATTTTATTAAATTCTGAGGCTTGATACAAGCTAAAAAAACCGAATATTCCACTTGCGTTCTCACTTAAGAATACTTTTGCCTTCCCATTCTCTTGGAACATCCAAACACATAATTTCAGCAATTGTAGGTGCTATATCCAGAATATTTATATCTTTAAGTTCTTTGTTTTTTTCAAATTCCGAACCACAAAAAATCATTGGTATAGTCATGTCTTCAGGCATGTCCGTTCCGTGAGTTCTGTCGTGTCCACCATGGTCAGATGTTACGATAATCGTATATTCCTCACCCACTTCATCAATAACTTTTTTAACATTATTAATCGCATGTTTTACGTAATCAAGGTATGTTTCACTCATCCATCCGCAATCATGCCCGCCTTTGTCATCAGTCTCCGCCATATAAAGGAAAATAAAGTCGGGTTTCGCAAACTTTATGTAATTAAGAGCTCTTTCGGTAACCATCGCATCCGAATGTTCGAACAAATTTGAATCTATATACTCCGATGCAGCCAAAGACTTCGGTCTGCCAATATCCCGCATAGGCTCCCAACCAAAAAACATTGCAGATTTCTTTCCGGCAATTTTCAGTTGTTCAAACAATCCACTCACCGGTCTCACAGGGACAACATATGTATTCGTGGTTGTTCCATGTCTTTCGGGTGGCACACTATGAAACAAAGATAGGTGGCAGGGCAATGTTATGGGTGGATACACCGTCTTTGCATCAAAAGTATATGATGATTTATTCAGAATTTCATTAAGAAACTCACTGCCACACGTTTTCAAACCATCCGGTCTCATTCCGTCAATTGATATTAATATTACTTTTTTCATAACTAAAACCTCTTTCTACGCCAAAAATCCTCACTCAAAAGAATGGGGATTTTTGCATTTTGTTTTAAAATAAATTTATCTATTGTTTTTGTAGAACCAATATCTTTCAACAAGATATTTTGCTACCTCTGCCATATATTTTGCACTTTCTTTTCTCAAAGAAACAGGCATATTTTTTACAAAAAAACCTGCCTCATAATTAAGGTTTCCTTTGTAATCGACTTCCGCAAAAGCCTTCATAACACTTTCCCAGTCTATAGTGCCGTAAAAAGGCAGGGTATGGCGATCGATAATTCCGTCATTATCATGGATATGGGTGCAGCCTATATGCTTGCCAATTTTTCTTAGCATATCTGCAGGATCCTGGCCACATATATTGGTGTGTCCAACATCATAACATACAGTAAAAGCCTCGTTATTTAGAGTATTTATTAACTCCAATAATCCTTCGGGTGTTTCTGTAATACAATTCTTGACATTCTCAATCGCAACCTTTACACCAAACTCTTCAGCATACGGAATGAGTCTTCTGTAAAAATCAAGGTTGTACTGCATCATCAAATCGTAATTGTTATCTTCTTTGTAATCAATATGCTTACACGGATGAACAACAACCATATCCGCTCCAAGATATGAAGAATGTTCCATACTTTTAACAATCTCATCAAAGCGTTTTTGGGTTTTGTCCTCTTCCGAGAAGCTTGAACCAAAGGGTGCGTGAGTCTGTTCGAAAAGAATTCCTCTATCTTCGGCATATTTTTTAACTTCAATGTAGAATTCCTTATCATGTGCGTCGGTATGGTATTCTTCTATGTCGGCGTTGAAATCTATTCTTTCAAAACCCACTTCAGAAAAAATATCTATTGTTTTTTTCAATCCAATTTCATTGTGAAACCTCATGACATTGCTTGAAATTTTCATTTTAATTACTCCTTTATATCAAGGTGAGCATTGATTACAGGATTTTTTACTGTCTGTAGCACATGGGAGGTGTGATATCCTGCTCTGTAATTTCTTCAAAAGGATACATAGGTATCGGTCTTTTCTTATACGGCAATTCCGTCAGGACTGCGCCGGCAGCACCCGGTGTATTGGTGTTACAGATTTCGGCTGCTATACCTTCATATCCGGCACGGAATGAGGTACATGCTTTAACCCCAACCAGATCGCACTCTGTCGGTTCAATTCCGAAGCTACGATAAAAGTTTAAATCTCCCTCTGCTTTTCCGTTGCTTGAAACATGAATCCATAACCTTCCGGCTTTAAGAATAACCGTCTTACCAATATTGCGTTTGTTGCCTTTATCCTGCGGTCCATACATAGTGAAGGTTCCTTCATGGATACTGATAACCTCAGCATCCTTTACCAAGACCGGCTTGGACAGTTCCGGTGCTTTTGTTGCACCGAGAGTGAAGTCTGATACCGCACCAACACCAAGAACAATTGCTTTTTCTACAGCCGGAATATCTGATACAGCCACAGCACAAGTAAGCCTGTCACGATAAGGCAACAGATATTCTATAACCGTAGCGCTGTCTGCCGTTGCACCCGCATTTGGTGAGTCTGCAGAGTCAACAAAAATTACAGGTTTTCCGCTTTTGTTTGAAAGTGCTTTTTCAATCACCTGCGGTATAGAGTAAAGCTCTTCTCCCAACAATTCTTCTCTGATGATAAAATTTTCATAGGCTAAATCTTTTGCTACATTTTTGGCAGTTTCTTCGTCCCTCGCAATTACAATTATGGTTGAAGCAAAGTTTTTAAGATCAAGCCATGGCTGGACCTCGAAAATAGTGTAGTCCAATATCGTACCATCATCTACAAGCCCTTTAGCTTTATTTACCAATTTGTTCAGAGAACCTTTGGTTGTAGTATAGCCGTGAGCAGAAGCTATTGAGGGAATTGAAGCACGAACCATTTTACCACCGCGACCTTCTAAAGCTTCCATCAGGAACTTAGCAGCTCTGGCGCCGGTTTCTACCTGATCCAGATGAGGATAAGCCTGATAACCACATATGTAATCCGCATTCTTTGCTATTTTCTCAGTAATATTGGCATGCAGGTCAAAACAAGCAGAAATAGGCTTCTCTTCTCCCACTTCACTGCGAATGGTTTCAAGCATATAACCACATACATCGTCTATATCTTCCGACATAGTAGCACCATGCAGTGCAACACATACGCCATCTACCGGTTCGGATTCTCTAAGCAGCTTCAGAGTGCTTTCCAAAAAGAAGTCTACACTTTCTTTTGAAACCGGTCCACCACTGCCGGCGCGCATAATAGTTCCATAGCAAATTTCCGCACCAATCTCTGTGAGATATTCTATTATCCCCTCAGCAGTAGGTGAACAAATTTTTTCTCCTGATGGGTCTCCTACAGTAACACCGAAATCATAAAAGGTCTCAAGCTGTGTTATAAGCGGATTAAAGGCGTTGGATTCCTGAGAAAA
This sequence comes from uncultured Lachnospiraceae bacterium, assembly GCA_964632665.1. Taxonomy (GTDB): domain Bacteria; phylum Bacillota; class Clostridia; order UBA1381; family UBA1381; genus RGIG9115. Next base: position 7,351 of record CAZWCO010000017.1, read on the forward strand.
ACCACATACGAAAATTCTTTTTCCCATGCTTTTTCACCTCATTTCAGGCCTTTTGTTGCAACTATATCAACGCCTGTTCCGCAAATATTTTTTACAACTACATCATACTGCGCAACAGGTAAGGTAACAGAAGCCTTTTTGATGACTTCCATACAATCAAGTATTTTTTCTTTAGGAAGATGACCTGCAGAACGAACGGGAATAAGATCGTTGTCATGACCATCAATTTTAACTGTTGTCGTTAAAATTCTGACAGGGCTTGTAAATTCAGCAACCGCATATTCCTCACCACGTTTACAACCATAGCCTGTAACAGAAACAACACCTGTGTCGTTTCCCTCTACAGCGATAGTACAGCCTCTCGGGCAAATTGTACAAATAATATCTTTATTCATGACATTAATCCTCCTTTATAACCTCAATGGTCAATTCTTCTGTAATGTCAGAGGTATCAACCTTGATGCAATTCATTTCACCGGGATTTACTTTAATTTCCTTTTTCTGTGCAATAATCTTGTCTCCACATTTTGCGACAAGCTTCACACTTGATTCCGGGAAAAGTACACGGAAGTAAAGGCTTACTTTTTCTGCTTCATCAGATAGAGAAATAGTATGAGGACAAATGTATCGTACATTTCTTCCGACAACACACTGAACACCCTTCTTTTCTGCAGCAATTTTACCCATTGCGTACCATGCTGCATACTTACCTGCCGTCTCACTTTCCGCACTTACATTATCCACAAGGTCGTTAACATGAACCACATTTCCGCAAGCAAAAACGCCTTCTGCCGAAGTCTGCATATGCTGATTAACAACGGGACCGTTGGTTACATTGGACAGCTTGATTTCCGCTTTCTTCGAAAGCTCATTTTCGGGAATCAAACCTACCGAGAACAATACTGTGTCACAAGCTACAAATTCTTCTTTATCTAAAATGGGCTTCTTATTTTCATCAACGGGAGCAACATAAACTCCGGTTACGCGTTCATGGCCTTCGATTCTTGTGATAGTATGTGCAAGCTTAAGCGGTATTCCAAAGTCGTCCAGACATTGTCCTCTGTTACGAGTAAGACCTGCCATCTAATCCATCAATTCCACTACCATAACAACTTCTGCGCCCTCTAATGTCATACGTCTTGCCATAATCATTCCGATATCACCGGAACCCAAAATAACGACCTTCTTACCAACCATAATATTCTGGCGGTTTACAAGTCGTTGTGCTGAGCCTGCAGTATAAAGACCGGCAGGACGGGTACCCGGCACAACAATTCCGGCACGCGTTCTCTCACGGCATCCCATAGCAAGTACAATACTCTTTGCCTGAACGCAAACCATACCATATTCTCCACTGGTGCATATAACTTGTTTTTCCTCTGTATTAACTTCCAGAACCATGGAATTTAAAAGATAATCCACCCCAAGTTCTTCTACCTTCTTGGTAAATCTGCTGTAATATTCGGGACCGGTTAACTCTTCTTTAAAACGAGTCAATCCGAATCCGGGATGAATACACTGCTGCAAAATTCCGCCAAGCGCATTGTCTCTTTCGATAATGAGAACCTTTTCTGCACCTTCTTCTTTGGCAGAAACCGCTGCCGCAAGTCCTGCAGGGCCACCGCCAACAACTACTACGTCACAATTCATATTATACATAACATTCACTCCTCCTTAGTTGCGGCTTCTTCCCGTTACCATATAAGAACCGGGATTATGCTTATTAATTTCTTCAGGTGCTACATTTAACTCGCGTGCTAAAATTTCAATAACTTTAGGACCACAGAAGCCACCCTGACAACGACCCATTCCCGCGCGAACACGGCGTTTTACAGCATCAACACTTTTTGCACCAAGAGGACGATGAATTGCCTGCATAATTTCAGCCTCAGTAATAGTTTCGCAACGGCAGACAACATTTCCGTACAACGGATTTTCAAGTATTAAAGCATTCTGCACTTCAACAGGCTGTTCGCTGAATTTAATAATACCTTCTCTTTTCTTAATAAAGTTTTCCTTCAAAACAAATCCTGCACCGCTCATAAGCATCTGCTGTACCACATATTTACCCATTGCTACAGACAGAGTAAGACCTGTAGAACGAACACCTGATAAGTTGATATACCCCTCGAGGTCATCGTACATATCAAAATGGAGTCCTTCCGGATTACGATTTGGTCTGAGACCGGAATATTGAGTGATGGTATCCCTCAAATTCACACCCGGCACCAGATTTCTTACATCCTTTGCAATGCTGTCCAGACCTTCTGTTGAAGTGGATTTATCGAGCTTGGAATCCTGATCCTCAGCAGTTGGGCCCACAAGCATATTGCCGTGGATAGTAGGACACATCAGCTTTCCCTTTGTTATTTTTGTAGGAATAGGCAGAACAATGTGCTCAACCTGACATGATGTGTTTTTATCTAATATGTAGAACTGACCTTTTCTTGCAACTACCTTATAGTCCGCTTTACCGACCATTTCGGCAATTTCATCGCAATAAAGCCCTGCACTGTTAATAACATATTTTGTTTCAATAACGCCTTTTTCAGTAACTAC
>CAZWCO010000017.1:9919-12690 GCA_964632665.1 uncultured Lachnospiraceae bacterium
GTTACCTTCAGTTTTGATGTCTGTCACCTTGGCATTCAACAAGAACTGTACGCCGTTGGCATTTGCATTCTCAGCCAACGCCTGCACAAAAATAAAGGGGTCTATAAGACTTTCTCTGGGAATATACAAACCACCCTTTACCTCCGGATTAAGATTAGGCTCCATCTCAAGAAGCTCTTTACCGGACTTATATTCAACATCATAAACATGATTCTTAAATGCTTTTTCCTTAATTGCAGGCAATTGTTCAAACTGTTCTTGGGTAATTGCAGGCAAAATAGCACCGGTTCTTTTAAATGGTATATCCAAATCCTTTACAATTTCATCATACATCGGGTTTGCAGCAACAACGAGCTGTGATTCCAAAGTGCCGGGAGCAGCATCATAACCTGTATGAATAATGGCACTGTTCGATTTTGATGCATCACCGCCTACATCCTCATTTTTATCAACTACGATGACATCAACCTGATACTTTGAAAGTTCTCTGGCTATGGCACATCCCACCGCACCGGCACCAATGACAACAACATCTGTTTTCATAGTTTTTAACCTCCTTAAATTTAGAACATTTATGCAAAATATAGTTAAATATATGCGTAAATAATTATACAACATTTTAATAATGTTGTCAAGACATTATCATAATATTTTTTAAAAAAAGAGTTGTTATTGGTTTTATCATTCCCAAAACAACTCTTTCATCGGGATTAATTATTTAATAATAATCTGAATGCCCTTTTTTTCTATTTTTTGCAAAATATCCTTTGGAGCCTTATCATCAGTAATAAGTATATCAATATCCTGTACATCACAAACACGGCATTTAGCCCGAATACCAAATTTGCTATAATCAGCAACAACAATTACTTTGTTTGCATTTTGAATAACATTGCTTCTAATGTTTGCTTCGTCAAGAATAAAATCCGAAACACCATCTTCTGTAATACCACCTGCACCGACAATAGCCTTATCGATATTAAACTTATTGATACAGAGCTCCGACAAGCCACCGGAAACAGCTAACTCACCGGGGCGTATTCTGCCGCCAATCATAATGACCTCGGCACATTTTTTCGAAAGGGTGATTGCTGTACGAATGGCATTGGTAAGTGCACAAATGTTCTTTGTTTTTTCCAGTTTCTTTGCAACGATTTCCACCGTTGTACCTAAATCAAAAAAAACAATATCATCTGATTTAATATAACTTTCTGCAGCTTCAGCGATAGATAGTTTTTCACCTATATGCTCTTGTTCCCTGCTCAGATACAGAGGTTCAGTATTGACAACCTCTTTCCTGACAGCACCGCCATATACTCGTGTTAAAACTCCCTGTTTTTCTAAAAACGCAAGGTCCCGGCGAACAGTTTCAATAGATATACCAAAATACTCCATAAGTTCCTTGTTGGTTACCGTCTGTTGTTCTTCAAGCATTTTTGTGATTTGATTTTTCCTCTTTTGATTTATCATTTTCCCCTCTCCATATTTACAAATTCTTTATCAGAAAATCTTTTATATAATCTGCTATTTTATTTCCTGCAAAATCTGACAGTCTTTACTAAAAAAAGTGAACGATTTGGATGCCATAAATTTTGGCGATATACTCGCTCACGCTCGTACGATATATTTGCTTCTCAAATGCGATATAACTCCATTTTATTCCGTTGCGATATGATATAAATTCCTTTTCTCGTCCCGAAGGGACATATCGCATCCGTAGGATATATCGCGTACGAAGTACATATCGCAAATTCCGTCAGGAATTTATATCGCTGATTTCATCAAAGATGAAATCATTATAGCACAAAACAGCTGAAAACGCAACTATTTTTTCAATTAGTCTTGAAAATCACATGATTCAGGTGTATAATTTAAAAGAGGTGTTATTTAATGTTAATTGATTTTCATACACATATATTTCCCGACAAAATTGCAGAAAGAACATTAGAGGTTTTAAAGGCAGGAGTTTTGAAATGTGAGCATAAAAATGCCGTAAGCTACTATGACGGCACAAAGAGCGGGCTACTGTCTTTAATGTCAGAAAGCGGCGTTGATATAAGCATTGCTCTGCCAATTGCCACAAAGCCAACGCAGACAGAGTCTATAAATACATTTGCAGCATCTGCAACAGACAATAAAATCATATCCTTTGCTTCCCTGCATCCGGGGAACGAAGATACAGATAAAATACTTGAAAATATAAAAAAAGCCGGATTTAAGGGAATAAAATTACATCCGGAATTTCAGGGTTATTTTGTTGACAGTCCTGAAATTATAAAGATACTAAAAAAAGCAGAAAGCCTTGGGCTTTATACCGTGTTTCATGCAGGACAAGATATCGGTCTTCCCCCTCCTGTTCACTCAACACCCCAGCACTTTAAAAACGCTATGGAATATGTAAGCGGCAAATTTATAATTGCAGCACATCTTGGAGGCTGGCGCATGTGGGATGATGTGGAAAAACATCTGCTTGGAACTCCAATTAATTTTGATACGGCGTTTATTAAAGATTACATATCGCCAAGCCAGGCAAAAAGAATAATTAAAGGTCACGGAAGCGAAAAAATTCTTTTTGGCAGTGATGGACCATGGGAAAATCCAAAGGATACACTTGATTTTATTTTCTCACTTAGTTTAGAGCAAGAGGAAATTGAAAATATAACATATAAAAATGCAAAAAAAGCCTTGAACCTGTAAGCCGTGTACTGTTTAAGGATAATTTTCAACCAAAGAAAACCTCTCAATTTGGCATAATAAAGCCATTTTGAGAG
>CAZWCO010000018.1:0-6122 GCA_964632665.1 uncultured Lachnospiraceae bacterium
CCCACTGTTTTGGTTCTTTTGCGTTCAAAAGAACAAATTAGTAAAACTATAAATTACATTAAAGATGATGGCTGTGCAGAAACTAATAAAAATTTTAATTCCTATAAATTACAATTTATAAATTTAAGTGAAAGGAAAAATTTACTATGTTTTTAGATATTCTCCTGATCGGCATCGCCCTTGCAATGGACGCCTTTGCCGTAACCCTCTCATCCTCCATGACATATCCAAACCTTAAGGGCAAAAAGCGTCTTTCCCTGCCACTTGCATTTGGTGTGTTTCAGGGTATAATGCCAATATTCGGTTATTTTTTAGGTAATATATTTTCAAACCTCCTATGTACCTACTCCGGAATTATAACCTTTGTAATCCTTTCAATTATCGGCGGAGGCATGATTAAGGACGGAATAAAAGGCGAAAAGGAGGAAGAAAAGGAATTCTCCTTTAAGCTTCTTATTTTCCTTGCAATTGCAACAAGCATTGACGCCTTTGCGGTAGGCGTTGGATTTGCCGCCATGGGCGCAGAAATATTCTCAAGCGCTCTCATTATCGCAGTCTCCACATTCTTAATTACCCTCTGCGGACTTTACCTTGGCAAGTTCGCCGGCGAAAAGCTTGGAGATAAGAGCGTTATAGTTGGCGGAGCAGTGCTTGTGATTATAGGAATTAAGTCATTGTTTTAAATTATGTGTTAAAGGAACAAAAGCATATTTTGTTAAATTTAAAAAGTCTATTGCTAAAAACGCAATAGATTTTTTAAATTACTGATATAATTTGTTTCTTTTTTCTTTGTGCGTATTCAAGAGTTGTTGCAGCACCCCCATGAGTATTTGACGTAAGAAATAACAACATCTGATTTATTAACCATGTATTCGTTTCGTTTTGAAATAGCAAATTTCAAAGGAGTTTTTTCAATGGGCGGGTATTCGGTATAATCGTATAGTCTAGTGTCATATTCTCTGTTTAAATATGGAATTACAAGTATAGATTTTATATCTGAATACTTTATTTTTAGGTCATCAATTACAACGGCACATAACATGTCAAAGCTGCCATAGCCGCCCAGCAAAAATTCTGTTGCACCTTGCTTTATAAGATTTTCAAGCTCTTCAAATAATTTTTGTGTTATAATCTTTCGGTCTTGAGATTCAATAATTCTATGTCCGCAAAAGGTAACTGTTTTCATATCATACCCCACAATAAAAAGGAATTATCAATACATTTAAAAAATTAATTAATGACAGATGGGGATGGTCCTTTTTTGTCATCTTTTTTACATAAAACTGATTATGAAAGTTTTGTATTTTTTTCGAAGGATAAAGGGGTGCTTTTTTTATTGCGAATCGCCCCCTTTACCCTCCGAGCCTCCCAATCCCCCGAAAAAAATCGCTTTTCTGTCTCCTCCGTGCTCGATTTTGACACCGGTGGAAACTCGCAAAATTATTGCTCAGACAATTCTCCACCTATGCCAAGTGTTCTTAAGGACACTTGGCAGCGATATAAATTCTTTCAGAAATTGCGATATACCTTCGGTGCGATATATCCTTTTGGATGCGATATGTGTCTTTTTTGTCGACAATTTCTGTATTGACATTTATTTCTCTTTGTGTTATACTTAACTTGCGACATAAATCTTAATAGTGACATTTTTGTACAAGTGTGTATTTTTTACCCTTTTGGTAAAAATGCATGCTCTATTTTCGCATACTTGTATGAGATGTCGGGATTTGTGTCGCAGCAATCGGAGTTATGCATTTTTCGTGCGTAGCTTTGGCTGCGCACTTTTTTATTTGCAAATTCAGGAGGTATAAATATGAGAGTAGGAATGCAAATTACAATTGATAAGCTTGGTCGTGTCGTTATACCTAAGGAATACAGAGAATTCTATCATATAGGCAAGGAAGATAAAGTTTGTCTTATTGATACACCGGATGGATTGCTAATTACAAATCCAAAATACAAAATGGTAAAAATAATAGAGCAGGATGAGAATTAAAGCGTTAACCTTGCTTTTTTGACATCTTTTTTATTACATAAAACTGTTTAAGGAAGTTTTGTTTTTCGAAGGATAAGGGGCGCTTTTTTTATTGCGAATCGCCCCTTTACCCTCCGAGCCTCCCAAGCATGCTTGGGAGGCTTTTTGTCTTTGAGAAAACTTGAATTATTTTCTACGATATTTGTGATATGATATTGACAAATAAGGAGTTTGGAGATATCATTATGGAAAGTACATTTTATATTAAACTCAGAAAGCAGGTGACTGCTTAATGGGTGGAAGTACATTTGGGGATTTTGGAAGAACAAGAGGAAGTTTTACAAAAGACGATATTGATAAACTTCTAGACGGAATCAGCAACACACTTACAGCAGCGTCCTTGATACCCGGAGTTGATACTTTTGCCGATATGGCTGCAATTCCTGTTGATTTGCTTCGTGGTGATTTTGTGTCTGCCGGACTTGATGCAATTGGAATGATACCAATTGTGGGTGAGGTCGCAGACACGGCAAAACTGGCAAAGGCAGCAGATAAAGCGGCTGATGTTACTAAGCTTGCGAACAAGGTGTCAGATGTAGGAAAGCCAATTACAAAAGTACCAAAACTTCCAAAAACACCAGCAAGATTAAAAAGTAGTGGTTGGAAGGAAACAACATCATTAGCAATGAAAAAGAACACAACATCACGAACATTTAAAAGAGATGGATTAACAATAAGATTTGACAAAGGTAAAAAAGGAGCTGGTGGTTTTGGAGGAAAAGACCATTACCACATATTAAATCCTCAATCAACAGGGAAACACGATTATTATTTAGACAAGTACGGTAATCCCGTCCCAAAAAATTCGAAGTCATCGCATATATTGCCATAAAGGAGGAGTTTTATGAACAAAATTGAACATTTACGCAAATTTGATTTTCATGATAGTTTATTAGAAAGCATTTCATATGACAATGATAATAAAAAAATATTTTTGAAAATTGATTTTTGCAACTGGAAACAAGAATGGTATAATGAATCTGATGAAGAAACATCAATGATCTCTATAGTTTTTAACAATGCTTCTAACCTTTCTATTCCAAACTTTTCTTTGAATAGTGATGAGATTATAGAATTTGATATTTTGTCAGATAATAGTGTTAAAATGGTCGTTTTTAATGATATAGACAATACTTCTTACGAAATTATTATCCGCGCCCAGACCGTGGAAATAATCAAATAAAGTTACAGATCTTTTAGGGGCATCAGATTGTCGAATAAATATCAATTAAAAACTTCTGATTTTTGAGTTATACAATATCTATTTTGAAATTAACGCAAAAATATTAAAACCTATCCTCCCAAGCATGCTTGGGAGGTTTTTTGTCTTCGAGAAAACTTGAATTCTTTTCTACAAAATGTGTTATATGATATTGACAAATAAAAAGTTTGGAGATATGATTATGACAAATATAAAATTTGAAAAAACTACGATGTATTCAAAGCTTTTTTGGTTAGCGGTGCAGATTATGATGGGAATATTGAACTTCCCAAAATTAAAACAAGCACTTTCTTGCCTGATAGGTTAGTGCCATTTTCCGTAGATATGGCAAAGTCATGTAAAGATTTTGACTGTTGGGTTATGTTTTACGAGCATGATGTAAAATATGAAAGGCTGTGGAATAACCCCAAGCGCTATTTAAACAAACTGAAAAAATTTAAGGGTGTAATATCTCCTGATTTTAGCTTGTATCGTAACATGCCACTTGTAATGCAGCAATGGAACACTTATCGAAACCGAGCACTCTCTTTCTGGTTACAAAAGAATGGTATTGAAGTAATACCAAATATCCGATTTAACGATGAAAGAACATATGAATTTTGCTTTGACGCAGTAGAAAAGAATAAGACTGTTGCAATTGGTACATATGGGTGCATAAAGACTAAAACTGACAGAGAATATTTCAAAAAAGGTCTTGCCCAGCTTGTTACAAGACTAGCACCTGAAAATATAATCGTATATGGGTCAGCCCCTGACGCAATATTCAAACCGTATAGGGATATTGGTATAAACATTATTTCTTTCGACAGCGAATTTTCAAAAGCTGCCTCATCTTTTAAGAGCTCAGTAAGGCAGGTGACTGCTTAATGGGTGGAAGTAGATTTGGAGATTTTGGAAGAACAAGAGGAAGCTTGGAAAAAAGTAAATCCAAAAATGATAATCGCCTTCGAGGGAAACCTGGGGAAGTAAAAAGAAGCGGATACAAAGAGACTTATATTGGTGGTGACGGAAGAGCGATAAGGGAGAAACACTATACTGATCATGGAAACCCAAAACACCATACCAATCCTCATGAACATAATATTGAATGGGATAATAAAGGGAATCCAATTTTTAAATGAAAATTATAAGGAGTTAATATATATGAATCAATACGACAATAATTTTATTAACGAAAATGACTTAGTTGAATGTCTGAGTAGAGGATGCGAAATTGAATTTTTATACAATAGAAAAAAATATTCTATAACCCATACTAAAAATGGCATTAGTATTACAGAATTTAACAAAGAAGATAGCGAACGTACGTTTATAAATGGACAAGAAGCATTAGAATATAAAATTGATAATAAAAAGTTAAAGGATATCATTTTAGATATGAAAATAATTGACAGATCCTTTTAATGAACACAACAAAACCATCCTCATGAGGTCAAATAGAGGTAACAATTATGAATAAATATCAATGTATTTTTTGTGGTAAATCAATTGACAAAAATAAGAAAACTGTAACTTCGCTTTTAATTACAACCAATTGGCAAAATGAAAATGAAGAAGAAAATCAACAAGTATTTTGCCATTTAAACTGCTTGAAGAATAATTGCTATATGCCCGAAAATATATATATTGATGAACAATGAATAATGACAGATGGGGACGGGACAAAAAATGACCGTCCCTGTGACAATTCGATCTGCGCCTTTTTAACACCTCATTTAAATTAAAAATTCGCACATTATACTGTTACTCACATCTATCCCCCCGCGTGTAAGGCTGTACCCGTGGGGTGTTTTTTTCATAAGTCCAAGATTAACAAACCTTTGAGGCTTTTCTTTATACACTTCGTTAAAGTCTTTTCCAAACCGTCTTTTAAATTCTTCTGTATCTATGCCATGGACAGTTCTCAGTGTCATCATGCAATACTCACTCATACGGTCAGAAGTCGTAAGCTCAATTTCCTCTGCACGTTTTCCGGGATTTAAAATGTATTCACGAACATCTGATACATTGGCAAACCTTTTATTACCCACAAAAGAATGTGCCGCAGCTCCAAGTCCAATATACTCCTCCGTATTCCAGTATTTAAGGTTATGACGGCATTGGAAGTCAGGTCTGGCAAAATTGGATATTTCATATTGCTCATATCCCGCCTCTAAAAGCCTATTACAAAGCATATTATACATTTCCCTGTCCTCATCCTCATCAGGCAAAAGGACTTCCCCATTTTCTGCCATTTTTTTAAGCTCTGTACCCTCTTCAAGTATCAGGCTGTAACAGGAAATATGAGTGGGATTTAAGGAAATTCCAATGTCCAGAGTTTTCATAAGACTTTCCCGCGTTTGTCCGGGAAGTGCTGTCATAATGTCAATGTTCACATTATCAAAATACTTTTTTGCAAGCGTTATTGTTTCAAGAGCAGTTTTGCTGTCATGTATTCTGCCGATTATTTCAAGCTCACGGTCGCAAAAGGACTGGACTCCTATGCTAAGTCTGTTCACTCCCCCGTCCCTTAGTGCACGGAGCTTGTCCTCTGTCACAGTTCCGGGGTTTGCCTCACAGGAAAACTCACAGCTTTTTGAAAACTCAAAAACATTTGAAAGTCCACCAAGCAAGCGGCTTATTTGAGTAGCCGAGAGATGTGTTGGAGTTCCGCCGCCAATGAACACTGTATTAAACCTTTGTCCCCTGTAAAATTCCGCCTCAATAAGCAAGGCTTCTATATATTTGTCAAAAATTTTGTCAAGTCCCGAATATGATGGAAAATCACAGTATCTGCACTTTCTTATGCAAAAGGGAATGTGAATATACAATCCTTTGTCCATTTTTTACCTCTCTATATATAAGTTGCTCGTCTGCATGCCGACA
>CAZWCO010000018.1:6132-12591 GCA_964632665.1 uncultured Lachnospiraceae bacterium
CTTATATTTTTAAATTCATCGGGAGTATATACAAGAGGCTCATATTTCGCATTTGCAGGCATAAGGGTAATTACTCCCCCTTTTTTATAAACCTTTTTAAGTGTTGCCTCATCGTCAATAATCACTGCGGCAATTTCTCCGTTTTCCACATCCTCCTGAGCTCTTATGAGAACAATATCTCCGTCATAAATGCGCGCTTCTATCATACTGTCACCTTTTGCAATAAGGCAAAAGTCTGCTCCAAGGTCAGAGGCAGCAAACACCTCTCCCCTCTCTCCGTCACTGCAAAAAATCGGCTCTCCGCATGCTATTTCACCAAGAACAGGAACTCTGACAGGTGTTGGAAGAACAACATTCTCTGTATTTTCTCCGCCAAACCCCATTATATACGCCTCACTGCACCGGAGCACCTGTGCAAGCTTTTCAAGAACAGGTCTTTTTATATTCTGAATTTGTCCGCTTTCATATCTCTGGAGGGTTGCATCGCTTACTCCAACTTCTTTGGAAAGACCTGCAAGGGTGAGTCCCCTGCTTTTTCGAAGCTGCTTTAGTCTGCTATTTTTCATAAGCTCTGTCATTGTTATTTCTCCTTTTCTCGACACGGTATCTTATATTAATACTCATTATAACACAATATTACATAAAATGCAATACCTTTTTTAAAAATTACATAAAATGTATTGACATTTGGAAAATTTTGTGGTAATATAATGTCAAAGTTACATATTATGTAATTTTATCTGCCACAAATTACATTTTTTGTAAGAAACGGAGACATTATATGCTTTACACAAACAATTCGGCAGCTGCGCTTGCAGCCTGCGAACGTGAGCGGACGTACCAAAGCCCCGTACAAAAGGTACCCAATGCCACTCTCAAGGGACTTTTGGAGGTGTGTCCTCACATTTCACCCGAATCTTTTAAGACTGCATTGAAAGGAGAATGTACAATGACAAACCCAAAGCTTACATACGATAATCTTCTTTATGAAATTAAGGATTGTGAAATAATCAGGGACCTGACACCCGGACGCAGACCGGCAGACAAAATTTATCTTTGCAGATGTAACATCTGCGGCAGCACCTTTACCCGCTGCCGTAAAACTCTTGTTTATCATCATGCAGACTGCGGATGTGTTTCCAAAAACACCCCCACAACAGGGATTTATGCAGACAGGCTCATAAAAAATTCATCAGACCTTGCCAAAAGAGTAATGCTTGCAAAGCTCAATGCCCTGAAGCTTGAAAATGCCGCAACGGCATTTGAGGCTTTATACATAACCAACAAACCCTACGGTGAGTACACGGCAATGTCTATCGGCATGAGCCTTTCAACCCTTTACCGTGCACGGCAGAAAATCCACAAGCTGTGGGCAAGAGAAGGCATTAAATAGCTCTGTCGTTCATACAATAAAGTAATATTAAAGAAAGGATACATAAAAATGCTACGTTGCTACGATTTGCATCAAAAAGAAGTTATCAATATACGCACAGCAGAAAAGCTGGGCTTTATTGATGATGTGGATATTGACCTGGAAACAGGAAATATAATAAGTCTTATTGTTCCAAAACACCGTTTTTTCTTTTTTAAAAGAGATGATTATACAATTCCCTGGCACGACATTGTTATGGTAGGTAACAGCCTTGTGCTTGTAGATTTTGGAGAGCCGGAGGAAATTGTCACAAGCTCATAAATTTGTATTTTGCGCCAAAGCCTTTATATTGTGCATTTTGCAGTTTATTGCAGAAAAATGAAAAAAAAATTACAACAAAATTTGAATTGACATTCATAGCAATTAATGATATCATTAGTATATATGATGTCTTTGAAAGGATTGAACATAATGAAACAAGAATATAAGGTTGGAATTATTGGTGCAACAGGCATGGTTGGACAGAGATTTATTACTCTTTTATATGACCATCCCTGGTTTAAAATAGAAGTTCTTGCAGCTTCTCCGAGAAGTGCAGGAAAAAAATACAAAGAAGCAGTTGGTGCAAAGTGGGCAATGGACGAGGAAATTCCGTCACAAATTGCTGACATGACCGTTCTTGACGCAACAGGAGATGTTGAGAAAATTGCCGCTATGGTTGATTTTGTTTTCTGTGCAGTAGACATGAAAAAGGACGAGATAAAGGCTCTTGAGGACCGCTATGCAAAGGCAGAGTGCCCTGTTGTTTCAAATAACTCTGCTCACAGACATACACCGGACGTTCCTATGATTATTCCGGAGATTAATCCGGAGCATATTGAGATAATTAACGCTCAGCGCAAGCGTCTTGGCACAAAGAGAGGATTTGTGGCTGTTAAGTCAAACTGTTCACTTCAGTCATACCTTCCTGCAATGGCAATTATAAATGAGAAATATCCAATTGAACGTGCCCTTGTAACAACATATCAGGCAATTTCAGGCGCAGGTAAAACCTTTGAAACATGGCCTGAAATGGTTGACAATCTTATCCCATATATAGGCGGAGAGGAAATGAAGTCAGAGGTTGAGCCAAACAAGATTATGGGCTCAATTGTAGGAAACGAAATTGTTCCATCAAACGCACTTCAAATTGAATGTCAGACATACAGAGTGCCTGTTTCAAACGGTCACACAGCAGCTATATTCTTCTCATTCAAGGATAAGGATAACAAACCGTCAGTAGAAGAAATTGAAGACATGTGGAGAAACTTTAAGGGTGTACCACAGGAGCTTTCACTTCCACATGCTCCAAAGCAGTTCATCCACGTTTCAACAGAAAAAGACGCTCCGGACCAGCCGCAAATTAAGACAGCTCGTGAAATTGACGGCGGAATGGCAATTTCCTGCGGCAGACTCAGAGAATCTGTTCAGTACGACTACAAGATGGTATCAATGAGCCACAACACATTAAGAGGTGCTGCCGGCGGCGGTGTTCTTCTTGCGGAGCTTCTTGCAGCAAAGGGATATTTTGATTAATAGGAAAGGACGATAATGTTATGAAGACTATTCCATTTACAGGTTCAGGTGTTGCAATTATTACACCCTTTGACGGTTACAAAACAAACTATGACGCTCTCGGAGAAATAATAGAGGACCAGATAAAAAACAATACAGATGCAATTATTATATGCGGCACAACAGGCGAAGCATCTACAATGCCTGACGCAGAGCATCTTGCAGCTATAAAATATGCAGTAGAAAAGGTTGCAAAAAGAGTTCCCGTAATTGCCGGAACAGGCAGTAACGATACAGCCCACGCTGTATATCTCTCACAAAAAGCAGAGGAATACGGTGCTGACGGAATACTTACAGTTACACCATACTACAACAAAACAACTCAAAAAGGTCTTGTAAGTCATTTTAAGACAATCGCGGAATCTATTAAAATTCCGGTTATCCTTTACAATGTGCCATCAAGAACAGGCATGTCAATTTCTGTTGACACCTTAAAAGAGCTTGCAAAGGTTGAAAATATTGTTGCAATAAAGGAAGCAAGCGGTGACATGTCATACGCGTCAAGGGTAGCCGCAGAAGTCCCCGAGCTTTACATTTACTCAGGAAATGATGACATAATAGTACCTCTTTTGAGCATTGGAGGCAAGGGTGTTATATCTGTTCTTGCAAACGTAATGCCAAAGGAAACACACGATATTTGCCAGGCTTACTTTGATGGTGACATAGAAAAGTCAAAAGACCTTCAGCTTAAGCTTCTTCCTCTTGTAAACGCATTGTTTATAGAAGTAAACCCAATACCTGTAAAAACTGCTATGGGACTTATGGGTTACAATGTAGGAAACTTAAGAGCACCACTTTGTGAAATGTCAGAGGGCAATCTTAATGTTCTGAAAAATGAAATGACAAAACTTGGTTTAATATGACAATAACACTTCAAAAAGCTGTCGTTTATATGGCAGCTTTTTTTCATTGCTGTATCATGGTCATTGATTGACATAACACAAGATTAATAATATAATCTTAATGTAAGGAGATGACAGAATGGACAAAATTTTATATGGCACATCAAAAGAAAATGAAGAAGACAAAACATGGGTGTTTGAATACTACATAACAAAAAACAAAAAGGGCTCACATAACTATACAGGTATTATGATAACTTCGCGGTGTGACAATAAATATTACGAAAACTCCATATATGGCATTTTCCCTTATGTACATGATGCGGAAAGACTTTTAGAGTTTTTGTACAAAAACGAAGCAACTCCCATTTCTATGCCATATCTGGCATTAGAATTTATAGAGAATAATTTTCTGTCACATTGACTTAGTTACCGATTAGTGATATAATTAAGATAAAATTTAAGAAAAGGTATTATCTGTATGAAAAGAAAAAGCGGAATTTTAATGCACATATCATCCCTTTGGGGTAGTTACTCCATTGGCTCCTTTGGAAAAGAAGCAACAGAGTTTATAGATTTTCTTGAAAGCTGCGGATTTTCTCTGTGGCAGGTACTCCCCTTTTGCGTGCCGGATATTTGCAACTCTCCTTACAAGTCCTTTAGTGCTTTTAGCGGAAATCCATTCTTTGTTGACCTGCCAAGCCTTTATGAGCAAGGACTGCTAACAAAAGAAGAGCTTGAAAGTGCGCAGCAGGAAACTCCTTTTGGATGTGAGTTTGAGCGACTTAAAAAAGAGCGTTTTTTACTGCTTCAAAAAGCAGCAGAAAGGTTTGGGGACAAGGACAAAACAGAAAACTTTTTAAGAGAAAACCCCCATGTAGAAAAGTTTTGCAAATTCATGTCTCTTAAAAAAGCAAACAATAACAAAGACTGGCGCCGATTTGAAAATCCAAAGGGCGACATAGCCGAATACGATACATGGTGCTTTATAGAATACATGTTCTTTACCCAATGGCAAAAAATTAAGGCCTATGCCAATTCCAAAGGAATTGAAATTATAGGCGATATTCCAATATATGTTGACCTTGACAGCTCTGATGTGTGGTCAAACAAGGAGCAATTTTGTCTTGAAGAGGACGGCGAGCCCACATGTGTTGCAGGTGTGCCACCAGACTATTTCTCAAGTGAGGGACAGCTCTGGGGAAATCCCATATATAACTGGGACCGTATGGAAAAAGACGGATTTTCCTGGTGGAAGGATCGTATTGCCTTTATGGCTAAGAATTTTGACGGAATAAGAATAGACCATTTCCGTGGAATAGAATCCTATTATAGTGTGCCGGCAGACGCAGTAAACGCAATAGACGGCATGTGGAAAAAAGGCCCCGGCATGAAGCTTATTAAAGAAATAAAGGAAGCTGCAGGGGATACCCTGCTTATAGCAGAGGATTTGGGAATTATAACTGATGAAGTTCGCACTCTTGTAAAGATGAGCGGATTCCCTTCCATGAGCGTTCTTCAATTCGCTTTTCCCGGTGACGAAAATTCGCCGCACATTCCTCATAATTATAAAAACAACTCAATTGCGTACACAGGTACACACGACAATAATACACTTCTTGGATACATATGGGAGCTTGATGAAAGCACTCGCCGCCACGTTCTTGAATACTGCGGCTTTGAGGGGGAAAACTGGGATGCATGCTATGACAGCATAATAAGAACAATGCTTGCAAGTAGTGCCGGATATGTAATATTTCCCATACAGGATATATTACATTTTGGAAGTGACACAAGGCTTAATACTCCCGGCAAAGCAGAGGGGAACTGGGCATTTAGGGTTACAAAAGAGCAGCTTGATGGTGTAGATAAAAATATGCTGAAAACTTGGAATGGGTTGTATGGAAGAATATAATATTTTTGACCCTGACTTGATACGAGTCGATAAATGATATAGAATTAAATAAACAAAAGTTTAAAAAATATAAAGGAGATTTTATTATGAAATTTATAAGTGACATTTGCTACGGTAAATCTAAACATCCTGAGCAGTATCTGGATTTATATCTTCCGGATAATGATGCTTTCAAAGTGTTTGTGTATATGCACGGCGGCGGATTGGAACACGGTGATAAATCACGTATGAGTGCAGTTGGTAAATATGTAGCAAGTCAAGGCGTGGCATTTGTATCAATAAATTATAGAATGTATCCTCAAGCTATGTATCCCCAGTTTATTTGCGATTCAGCCGAAGCGGTAGCTTGGGTATATAAAAATATTGAGGAATATGGAAAATGCGAAGGTATATATATTGGGGGAAGCAGTGCCGGTGGATATCTTTCAATGATGCTTTGCTTTGATGACAAATATTTATCGCCGTATAAGTTGCCTTCAGGTGTAATAAAAGGATATATTCATGATGCCGGTCAGCCAACAACACATTTTAATGTGCTCAGGGAACGTGGAATTGATTCCAGAAGGGTAATAATTGATGAGGCGGCACCGATATATCATATTGGAAAGGCTGTTAGCTATCCGCCTATGATGTTTATTGTTTCGGATAACGATATAAAAAATCGATATGAACAAACACAATTGACAATTTCTACATTGAAGCATTTTGAATATGAT